>NZ_LFJT01000008.1:0-171969 GCF_001682645.1 Delftia sp. JD2 | reverse complement strand
GGCAGGCCGCCAGCCCGCAGGCCAGCGCCGGCCTGGCGCCCAGCCGTGCCACCAGCCAGGCGCCCCCGCCACAGCCCAGCAGCACGGTCACCGCACCGCCCGCCATGCCCACGCGCCCCACGGCCTCGACCGGCCAGCCTGCATCCACGAGAAACAGCTTGGCCAGGCCAAAGCCGCTGACGGCCGTGATGGACGACAGCACGGCTGCCGCCACCAGCGGCCAGGCGCCGGAGCGCTGCACAAAGGCCTTGAGACGGGCTGGCGACCGGCGAACGCCCGGCCGGCTGCGCAGGCCCTGCAGCGCAGCCGGCTCACGCCACAGCGCCACCAGCAGCAGGCTGAAGGCCACGGGCAGGCACAGGGCCGCCAGCGCCAGACGCTGTCCCAGCAAGCCCGCCAGCACCATGCTGCCGGCCCCGCCCACAAAGAAGCCCACCATGGTGCCGCCCACCTGCAGCGCATTGGCGCCAGCCAGACCACGGCCCCTGAAATGCTCGGCCACCAGCCCATCCGTGGCGATGTCCTGCGTGGCACTGGCCAGGGAACCCAGGGCCGCCAGCGCCACGATGGCCGGCGCCGTCTGCAGCGTGATGCCCAGCGCAGCCGATGCCGCCAGGCACAGCAGCACCAGGGCCTGCATGGGCAGGATCCAGCTGCGACGGCGCCCCAGGCGGGCCGACCACCGGTTGTCCACGCGTGTGGCCCACAGGAATTTCAGCACCCAGGGCAGGCCCACCAGGGGCAGGAAGGCCAACGCCCCCAGCTGGGCGCCCTCGCTGCGCAGCAGTGTGGGCACGGCGTCCATGGCCAGGCCCAGGGGCATGCCCTGGGTCAGGTACAGGCCGGCGACCATCAGCCAGGTGTGCAGGTCCGGCTGCGACATCGCAGGGGCGCTGTCCGCATCGTGCAGGGGCGGGCTCATGGCTGCACCTTCTCGTGCTCGCTGCCACGCGCGGGCGTGATGAACATCAGGCGGCCCGGCTGCACCGCTTCCAGCCGGTGCCAGCAGCCGCGCGGCACCACCAGCATCTGGCCTGCCGAGAGTTCCAGAACCGGAGCCTCCTCCCCGCGCCGCTGCGGGCGCAGCAGCACACGCACTTCGCCGTCCAGCAGGCACAGCACTTCGTCGCCGACGGGATGGCGCTCCCAGTGCCCGTCATGCAGCGAGGCACCGTCGCTGAAAGGCTTGATGCCAATGATCCAGTCGCTGGCCGGGTCCAGCTTTTCGTGCGGGCCCAGCACGCGCACCTGCGAAGGGGCGCACAGGCCGATGAGGTGGCTGGCCTGCGCCAGCGGCCGGGCGATGAGGGAATGGGCGTTCTTGTCCATGGTGTGTTCCATCGATGGTGAAGCGGGTTCTCAGAACTCGGCGCGCAGGCTGAGCGTGGCGCTGCGCGGCTCGCCATAGCGGTTGTTCCAGCCCGTGCCGGACAGGCTCTGGTAGTAGCGGCGGTCCGTCAGGTTGTCCACCTGCAGGGCCGCCGTGAGTTGGCGGTTGATGCGCCAGCCCAGGCGCAGGCTGGCCAGCGCGTAGCCGCCCTGCCGCAGCGTCACGCCCTGCGCCTGGTTGTAGAAGTCGCTTTGCGCGCGCAGGCCCAGGCCGATGCTGAAGCGGCGCTCTGCCACCGGCACCTGGTAGCTGGCCCACAGGCGCAGGATGTGGCGCGGCGTGAAGCTGGCGAAGGGCAGGCCCTGGTTCTGCGCGTCCTGCAGGTACTGCGTGCGGTTCCAGGTGTAGGAGGCGCTCAGGCGCAAGTCGCGGTGGGGCTGGCCTTCGATCTCGGCCTCCAGCCCTCGGCTGCGCACCTCGCCGGTGGCGATGTACCAGCAGGCATTGCCCACGCAGGGATGGGCCGGATCGGCCTGGGCACGGTTCTTCTGCCGGATCTCGAACAGCGCCAGGCCCAGGTTCAGGTGGCCGCCCAGCAGTGCGCCCTTGATGCCGGCCTCCAGGTTGTTGCCCTGTACCGGGTCCAGCAGTTCACCGGCATAGGTGTAGCTGCTCTGCGGCTGGAGGATGCGCGCATGGCTGGCATAGGCGTTCCACTGCGGGCCGAGTGCGTACACCAGGCCTGCATAGGGGGTGAACTGCGTGCCCATGCGCGTGCGCACGCGGCTGGCGGCTCCGCCTGCGCCGCCCGTCTCTTGCTCCCAGCGCGTGAAGCGCCCGCCCAGCACCAGCTTCAAGGGGTCGGCCAGCTGCAGCCGCGCCATGCCGTACAGGCCGCTTTGCCGCGTCTCGGTGGGGCCGCGCGTGGCGTAGCTGCCGACCAGGGGCAGCGGCACGCCGTGCGGATTCCAGTTCCAGACATCGACCGGGCTTTGCGGCAGATTGAGGATGGAGGCGGCCCATTGCGTGCTGCGCGTGCGCTGGCGGTTGAAGCCGGCCAGCAGCTCGTGCGTGCGGCCCCACAGCTGCACCGGGCCGCTGGCAAAGGCATCCACACTGGTCTGGCTGTCGTCGAAGCGGTAGGCCGCACCCGTGAGGCGCCCGCCCAGGCCCGTGGCGGGATTGACAGCGCCGTTGGCCCCGGCATAGAGCAGCTCGGAATCGCCGGAGAGGTGATTGAGGTTGAGCCTGGCCTGCCACCCGTTGCTCCAGACATGCTCGACGCCGGCAAAGCTGCGCGTGGTGTTCCAGTCGAAGCGGTCCCAGGCCGCGTCCAGATAGGTGCTGCGCGGCAGGCCCACATCGCGGCCGTCTGCATAGAAAGGCACGCCCGCCATGTTGGTGGTGGAGCGTATGCGCTGATGGTGCACCCCGGCGTGCACCGTGGCGCCGGGCGCCAGGTCCAGCTCGGCAATGGCGTAGAGATTGCCGGTGCGCTCGCCAGCCACGTCGTAGAAGAAGTCACGCTCCTCCTGCGTGGCCACCACGCGGGCACGCAGGCTGCCCGAGGCATTGAGCGGGCCGCCGACATCGGCCTCGGCGCGACGCCGGCCCCAGCTGCCCAGGGTCAGCCCCGCGCTGCCGGCAAACTCCCGCGTGGGCCGCTTGGGCACGAGGTTGACCGTGGCGGCAGGGTTGCCCGTGCCATGCAGCAGGCCTGCGGCGCCGCGCACGATCTCCACGCGCTCGTACATGGCCATGTCCATGCGCGGGCTGGCCGTGTTGCCCATGAGAATGGGCACGCCGTCCTGCTGGAACGAATCGATCTTGAAGCCGCGCTGGTAGTAGCCCGTGGTCAGCAGCTGGAAGGGCTGCACGGTGACACCGGGGGCGTTCTGCATCACGTCGTCCAGGCTGTAGAGGTTTTGTTCGCGCATGCGCTCCTGCCCGATCACCGTGACCGACTGGGCGATTTCCTGCAGGCTCTGGCCCAGCTTGTCCACGCCCGTGCCGGTGACTGCGCTGGCGCGGACCGTGATCCCTGGCAGTGCGGCTGTTTCAGGCGCGCTGCCTGCATCAACCGCCTGCGTCTCGGCATGCAGCCGGGCCGATCCGCCCGTGGCAAAGGCCAGGCACAGGGCCAGTGGCAAGGGGCGCAACACCAGGGGCCGCGCCGCTTTCATTGACGATGAATCCATCACTCCTCCCGAATTTCAAATGAGAACCAATCTCATCCAAATTCTGAAAGACGTGGGCAGCGTCCATGCGCGATTGCGTCACGGCCTGCCGCGATCCCGGCACGATCACGGCAAAATCACGGCACGATTGCAGCGTTGCAAAGCGGCAGCGGAGTCTGTCCTGGGATGGAGACTATCCGCGCCGCAAGGCGCTGGGCAGCACGCCATGGTGGCGCTGGAAGACCTTGCTGAAATGCGAGGGGCTGTAGCCGCTGAGCGCGGCCGCCTGGGCCACATCCATCCGCGCAGAGGCCAGCAGCTCGTAGGCGCGCGCCATGCGCTGGGCCTGCAGCCATTCGGCCACCGTGCAGCCAAAGCACTGGCGAAAGCCCTGGGTGAGCTTGTTCACGTTAAGCCCCACCTCACGCGCCAGAGCGCGCAGGCCCGGTGGATCATCCAGGCGCTCGCGCAGCAGCTGCGCCGCACGCTCCAGTTGCTGGCGTCCGCGCCCGGACAGGTCTTCTTCCCCGGGCCGGGGCATGCACAGGGCCAGCAGCTCCAGCCCCTTGCCCGCCAGATAGAGCTGGCGCGCCGCGCCCTGCAGCGGACAGTGCAGGATCTGCTGCGCCACCGCGCGCTGGGCGGCACTGGCCTGGGCATCGCGGATGAGCGAGCCGCAGGCGCCGGATGCACCGGAATCTCCAGGAGCGCCTGCCTCCATCGCATCGGCCAGCCCCTGCGGCGTCAGGCCCAGGCTGGACGCCAGGCCCGACATGGGCAGGCTGGCCGACACGTACTCCAGATCCGAGCCCTGCTCCATCCCATGCAGCACGTCATGGGGTGCATCGCGCAGGCGCAGGTGTACGGAGGGACCGCACAGCCGCACGGGCGCCGAGCGTTCCAGCTGGTAGCTGATGCTGCCGGACAGCACCAGCACGAGCTTGACCCCGGCCTGCTCGCTCTCGCTGAACCACTGCGTGCGGTCAAAGCGCAGCCGGCCTGCCGACAGGCTGAGCATGGGCGTGGGCATTTGAACGGCGCCGCCGGGGGAAGAAGCAGGAAGGGTGCGGTCCTTTTTCATGGGCGGGTCCGGGCAGCTTGCGCCGTGGTGGCAGGGATCATGAGGGGCGCATGTTAATGCAATCCATTCTCATTTGCATAGCAAGGCCGAACAGGTCATTCGCCCGCCGCATGACGTCCTGCCAAAACATTGATTGACGTCAAGACAGCCACCACCCAGCATTGGCCCGCCTGAAAAATCCGCCGCCGGCCCCAGCCGCTGCGCCACCAAAAACACCGACAAGGAGACATCCCCCATGCCCCGCACCCTTTCACGCAAGCAATTCCTGCGCGCTGCCGCGCTGCTCGGCGCCACGCTGCTGCCCCTGCCCCAGGCCTGGGCGGATGCCTATCCCACCCGGCCCGTCAAGCTGGTCGTGCCCTTCGCCCCTGGCGGCAATACCGATGTGCTGGCGCGCATGGTGGCGCAGGGCCTGTCCGAATCGCTGGGCCAGCCCGTGATCGTGGAAAACATCTCCGGCGCCAACGGCTCCATCGGTGCCAGCCGCGTGGCTTCGGCGGCCAATGATGGCTACACGCTGCTGTTCGGCACGGCCGGCACCCAGGCCATCAACCAGAGCCTGTACAAGAACCTGAGCGAGAAGAGCCTGGGCGATTTCGAGTACGTGGCCCTGGTGACCACCATTCCCAATGTGCTGGTCGTCAACGAGACGCGCACGCCCGCCAGGACGGTGAAGGACCTGGTGGCACGCGCCGCCGCGCAAAAGACCGGCATGAGCTATGGCTCGCCGGGCAGCGGCTCCACGGTCCACCTGTCGGGCGAGCTGTTCAAGAGCGCCACCCAGCTGGACATGGTGCATGTGCCCTACAAGGGCAGCGCGCCGGCCCTGACCGACCTGCTGGGCGGCCAGATCGATTTCATCTTCGAGAACGTGACGCCCGCCCTGCCCTTCGTGCAGTCGGGCAAGCTCAAGGCCCTGGCCGTGACCTCCGAGCAGCGCCTGCCCGCCCTGCCCGATGTGCCGACCATGAAGGAAAGCGGCTACCCCACCTTCGTGACCGGCACCTGGAACGGCGTGCTGGCACCCAAGGGCACGCCGGCCGCCATCGTCAAGCGCCTGGAAGAGGCCACGCTCAAGGTGGCGGGCCATGCCGACTTCAAGTCCAAGGTGACGGCACTGGGCGGCGAAGTGCGCCTGCTGGACTCCAAGGCCTTCCGCGAATTCACGCGGGCCGAGTACCAGCGCTGGAATGCGATCGTGCAGACGGCGAAGCTGGAACGGCAATAACGTCGGCTCCGGTCCCCGCCTCCGGCGCCCGCTGGCGGCGGGTCCAGAACGGCTCGGCCGCCCAGCGCTGCTCCAGCGCGTAGTAGTGCTGGTGGTGGGTGCGGTACGCGGCGCGTATCGTGCCGATCCACGCACTCCAGGACGGCAGCGCATCGGCATCGCCCGCCAGGCTGCGGCGCACGGCCTGGGCGGCCTCGCTGCCCGTGACCAGGCTGTTGAGCAGGCCCTGCGATGCCAGGGGATCGAAGGACAGGCCTGCATCGCCCACGGCCAGCCAGTCCGGCCCGCTGGCTGCATCAAGCCATTGTTCGTGGGCGGCGGCCACGCGCAGCGGCTCCAGCAGCCGGCTGCCCCTGCTGCGCGCGCCCACCAGGGCCGTGTGATGCGCCATTTCCAACAGATCGGCCGTGCTGCGCAGGCGCCGGGCTTCAGGCAGATCGATGTCGGTCTGCCAGGCAATCACGCAACTGCCATCGGGCAGGTCGGCGCTGTACCACCAGCCTTCGGCGTCCGACTCGATCATGGTGGTGCCTGCATGCTCATGCGATGGCGGCTCCACCCAGGCGTGAAAGCAGACCAGGCGGCCACCACGGTGGACCTGGGCGCCCGCCTGCCGGGCCACGCGGGCCGCGCGGCCCGTGGCATCGACCACGATGCGGCAGGACAGCTCCAACGGGCCGTGCGCCGGGTCGCCCTGCGCCCTATCGATCAGGCAGCGCCAGCGCATGGGTGCGCCCGGTGGCTGGCGCTGCATGCTGCGCAGCGTGGCGGGCACCAGGCAGGGCACGCCACGGCTGCGCGCAGCCTCCAGCAGCATGGCGTCGAAGCGCTTTCGGTCCAGGTGCCAGCCCGCGCCATGCGGGTCGAACAGTGCGTCCTGAAAGATAACCTCGGAGCTTCCCCACAATGACCGCCGCGACCAGGCAGGACGGTGGCCCTGTGCCGCGAACGCATCCCACACGCCCAGGTCGGACAGAATCACCCGGGCCGCAGCGGGCAGGGTTTCGCCAATGGCCCGCCCAGCCTGCACGGCGCGTCCTACCAGCGCCACGCGGCAGTGCCCTGCCAGTTGCGCGGCAACGGCCGCGCCCGCCGGCCCTGCGCCCACGACGAGCACATCCAGTTCATCCGGCAGCGGCGCGGCGGCCATGGCGTGCGACGGCATGCCCGGCACTCAGCGCGGCAGCACCGGGCCGCGCTGCGTCATGGCGCGCAACTGCTGCTCGTTGTCTGCATCGAAGGGCTCGATGCGGGGAGGCGCCTCCTGCCCGTCCGGTTGCACCGCAGTCTTGAGCATGTGCAACGGCGCCGGGGCGATGCGGTTTTCCACCTGCATCACCGGCGGGAAGTCCTTGTCGCCCCGCACTCCGGGCCGACTCTCGATGACGCCCATGTCACCGAAGTGGCTGATCATGCGGTTGATCTCGCTCTCATAGCCTTCCTCACCCAGTGTGCGGAACCACGACTCGCGGCGGTTGAAGGCAGCGACACGCTGCTCGCGCGGCAGTTCGGTGTCGATGACTCTTTCATAGGCCTCCTGCGTCAGCACCTGGTTGGGCACGCGGGCTGGCCAGAACGTGGGCAGGTAGGGGTCGTAGCGTGGGCCATAGCCGGCGTAATAGCCGCTGCGGCAGCTGGCGGTGTCGGTCTGCCAGGGGACCGCCATCCAGCGCGTGAGGTCGCCGGCCACCTGCGCATACAGCGGCCCGCTCTCGGACAGGGCCACCGCAGGCGTGAGCCGGGAGCCGTAGAGCTGCAGCTCGGGCGGGTTCACTGTCGCCTCGCGGATGCGGAACGGCGCCCGGTACATGCTGGCGTGCCGCATGGGCCAGGTGATCTCGCAGCCCGGGTGGAAGGCGTCGGCCAGGCAGTCGTCCATGGCGGCATGGTCGAGCATGGCCGGCTGCTCCTGCAGCGGCACGTCGGCGAGCTGGGCAGGGTACTGCTGGCCGGGTTTCCAGTCGGACAGGAAATGGCCGCCGGCCCACAGGTCCAGCATTCTCAGCTGCGTGGGGGTCAGTGCCGCATGCTGGCGCGGCGTGTCGGCGGGCGGCACGGCCATGGCGTCGCCATACAGCCAGGGCCAGGGCTGGGGGGATGCGCCATCACGGTCAAAACGGCGGAAGGCATTGGCCACCTGCTGGCGCAGCTCGGCCCAGGTCGTGCCCGGGCTGTTGAGCCTGGCGATCCATGCCTCGTCATCTGCACTGGCCGCCCCGCCCCAGCCGAACTGGGATGCAAAGCCCTTGTTCGCCCACTGCAGGCTGCTCTGGCGCTGGAGTATGGGCAGGATGTGCCGGCTGAAGGAGACGTGCAGCGGGAAGGCGGCCATGCCCGAGTGGATGTACACATCCTCCATCAGGTCCTTCATGGTGCGCACAGACTTCATCTGCGGGCCGTAGTTGGGCGGCGCAACCGTGACCCATGCCGCATCCACCGGCACGGAAACGCCAGCCACGACGACCTTGGCACGCACGGGGCCGTCGGCCACATCGTCATGCCAGCCCTCGTTGTTCGCAAACGTGGTGGCCTTGGAGCCATCCACGGAGGCAGAGACGCCACGGCCTCCCAGCACGAGAAGCTGGCCCGTCTTTTCAATGCGCAATTCGCCCAGATAAACCGGCTTGCCGCAGAAACTGCCGCTGTCGAATGCCACCGGGGCCGAGCCTTTGGCAATGCAGCGGGCTCCGGGTCGAATGGCCAGGCTTTTCCGGTCCTTCACCGTGGCATTGCGCAAAATCGTGGGATCGGCTGCTGCGGCTTCAGGCACGTCCAGCGCCAATTGGAATTGATACCAGGCGGCCTTGGTATTGGCCAGTTCGACTTCCCATTCGATCTGGTCCTGGTCGGCCGTGAGTTCACGCACCACCTCGCCCGCGGCGTTGTAGCCGTAGATGCGAAAGCGCGCAGCCTGCCGCTTGAGCGCGCCCTGCGCATCGCGCAGGCTGCCTGGCGCCATGGGCGGCACATGCATCAGCTCGGGGCCGACATAGTACTCATCCGGACTATTGCCAATACGCGCCACACCAATTCCCGGGTGTATGGCTGCACGCACAATGGTGGAGTCGATTCCCATTCGTCGCCCTTTCAGTTGCTGAGGCACTGATTGCAACAAACAGTATCAAAAAAGCCGAGACAAAGTTAATTATCGGGAATCAACAATCCATAGCAAAGCAAGAATGAGTTCAATTGAACCCATTCATTCGCCAATAGATGAACTGCTATTGATAATGAATTAGCAGGATAAATATCAATTCACAGCAGCACGATGTCGTATTGCTCCTGTGCCATGGCTGTCTCGGCCTGCAGGGAGATGGGCTTCTTGATGAAGTCGGACAGGCCTGCCAAGTGCTGGCTTTCCTCGTCCAGGAACATCTCCACCACCTTGGGCGAGGCCACGATGCGGAACTCGCGCGGGTTGAACTGGCGCGCCTCGCGCAGGATTTCGCGCAGCACCTCGTAGCAGACGCTGCGCACGGTCTTCACATGGCCCTTGCCCTGGCAGACCGGGCAGGATTCGCACAGCATGTGGGCCAGCGATTCGCGCGTGCGCTTGCGCGTCATCTCCACCAGGCCCAACTGCGAGAAACCGCCCGCCATGGTCTTGACGCGGTCGCGCCCGAGCTGGCGCTTGAATTCGGACAGCACCTCGGCCTGGTGGTCGTCGCGCACCATGTCGATGAAGTCCACGATGATGATGCCGCCCAGGTTGCGCAGGCGCAGCTGGCGCGCGATCTGCTGGGCCGCTTCCAGGTTCGTCTTGAAGATGGTGTCGTCGAAATTGCGCGCCCCCACGTAGCCGCCGGTGTTGACGTCCACCGTGGTCAGCGCCTCGGTCTGGTCCACGATCAGGTAGCCGCCGGACTTGAGGTCCACGCGGCGGCCCAGCGCGCGGGCGATTTCCTCGTCGATGGCGAACAGGTCGAAGATGGGCCGCTCGCCGCGGTAGTGCTGCAGCTTGGGAACGGCCGCCGGCATGTATTCCTGGCCGAAGGTCATGAGCAGGGCGAACTGCTCCTTGGAGTCGATGCGGATGCTCTGCGTGCCCTCGCCCACCAGATCGCGCAGCACGCGCTGAAGCAGGTTCAGGTCCTGGTGCAGCAGCGACATGGGCGGCAGGCGCACCGAGGCGTCCTTGATGCGGCTCCAGGTCTTGCGCAGGTAGCGGATGTCGTCGGCCAGCTCGGCGTCGCTGGAGTCCTCGCCATTGGTGCGCAGGATGAAGCCGCCGCCCCCGCCGGTTTCCTTGGTGCCCACCAGGCCCTGCAGGCGGGCGCGCAGCGCGTCGCGCTCGCCCTGCGGGATTTTCTGCGAGATGCCGATATGGTCATCCTGGGGCAGCAGCACCAGCAATCGCCCCGCAATGCTGATCTGCGTGGACAGGCGCGCACCCTTGGTGCCGATCGGGTCCTTGATGACCTGCACCATGATGGTCTGGCCTTCGAAAACCTGCTTTTCGATGGGCACGACAGGCATGTCCTTGCGCGCGAACATGGGGGCCTCGCCCCCTTCCTGCCGCTGCCAGACATCGGCCACATGCAGGAAGGCCGCGCGCTCCAGGCCGATGTCGATGAAGGCCGACTGCATGCCCGGCAGCACGCGCGAGACCTTGCCCAGATAGACGTTGCCGACCAGGCCGCGCTCCAGCGGGCGCTCCATGTGCAGCTCCTGGACGGCGCCGTTCTCGATGATGGCCACGCGCGTTTCCTGTGGCGACCAATTGATCAGAATGTCTTGCTGCATGCTGTGCCTGTGGTGTGCTTTGTCGTTTGTATTTCTCGGCCATGGCGGCCCGGCAATCATTGCGCCGGTGGCCGCTTGCCACTATCTTGCCGCGCCATCCGCTGCCATCGGCGGTCTGCGCATGCCTGCACGCCCCTGCGGGCCCAGGTCGGGGAGCCGGCCTACAGTGCCCAGCCCAGCTCGCGCAGCAGCGCCGCCGTCTCGAACAGCGGCAGGCCCATGATGCCCGAGTAGCTGCCGTGCAGCCACTGCACATGGGCCGCCGCGCGGCCCTGTATGCCATAGGCGCCGGCCTTGCCCATGGGCTCGCCCGAGGCCACATACGCGTCGATCTGCTGCGCGCTCATGGCCGAGAAGCAGACCTGGGACACCGACAGCGCAGCCAGGCGCCGCGTGCCGTGCTGTATGGCGACGGCGGTCAGCACCTCGTGCTCGCGGCCCGCAAGCGCGGTCAGCATGCGGCGGGCATCGGCGGCATCGGCAGGCTTGCCAAGAATGCGGCCATCCAGCGCCACCGTGGTGTCCGAGCACAGCACGGGCGCCACAGCCAGAGCGCGGCGCGCATGGCGGGCCATGGCGGCATCGAGCTTGAGCGCGGTGACGCGCTGCACATAGTCGCGCGCTGCCTCATCGGCCAGCTCGGCCTCTATGGCCTCGGCATCTTCGGCAATGTCGCCCTCGGCGTTGGGCAGCAAAAGCTCATGGGCCACACCCAGCTGCTCCAGCAGCTGGCGGCGGCGGGGGCTCTGGGAGGCAAGGTAGATGAATGGCGGCATGATAAGAATGAGAAATGCCTTCAGCCCTTTGTTGCAAAGCGCTGAAGGCTATCAAAATCATAGTATCACGAGATCCTCGGATCCGCGTGACAGGGCCGCTGGCAGAGGCTGGGAGCCGGGATAGGCCCTATTCCCGGTGGTAGGGATGGCCGGCGTTGACCGACCAGGCACGGTACAGCTGCTCGATGAGCAGCACCCGCACCATGGCATGCGGCAGGGTCAGGTCCGACAGGCGGATGCGCTCGTGCGCAGCCTGCCTGAAGGCGGGGTCCAGTCCGTCCGGGCCGCCGATGATCAGGGCCACGTCGTCGCCCTCCAGCTGCCAGCCCTGCAGGCGCTGGGCCAGTGCCTTGGTCGTCAGATTGGTGCCGCGCTCATCGAGCACGACGATGCGCGTGCCACGCGGAATGGCGGCCTCGATGCGCTTGCGCTCGGCCGCGTACAGGGTCTCGACCGTCTTGGAGCCGCGCGGCTCGGTCTTGACGGCCTTGAGCTCCACCTTGAGCTCCGGGGGAAAGCGCTTGGCATAGTCGTCGTAGGCCGTCTGCGCCCAGTCGGGCACATGCTGGCCCACGGCCACGATCAACAGCTTCATGCAGCGTCAGTCCCGAACCGTTCAGGCCTTCGCGCGGGGAGCGCGCTTGGCGGCCGGCTTTGCAGCAGCACCTGCCTTGGGCTTGGCGGGAGCGCGGTTGACCACCACGGTCTTGATGGCCTTGGGCGCTGCCGTCTTGCGGGCCGGCGCCTTGGCGGCGGCCGACTTCACGGCGGCGGACTTGGGAGCGGCCGACTTTGCAGCAGCCGGCTTGGCAGCCGCGGAACGGGGTGCAGCGGCCTTGGCAGGAGCTGCCTTCTTGGCAGCGGGCTTCTTGCCTGCAGCAGGTGCAGCGGCAGAAGCGGCCTTCTTGGCAGCAGGCTTGGCGGCCGTTGCAGCAGCCTTCTTGGAAGCGGCCTTCTTGGCCTTTTCCTCGGCCTTGTCGGTGGCGGCCGAGCGCGTGGGCTTGGGAGCACCCAGCTTCAGGCGCACAGGCGTCTCGCCCCAGATCTCTTCCAGGCGGTAGTACTGGCGGATGGCTGGCTGCATCACATGGACCACGGCCTGGCCGCAGTCCACGATGATCCACTCGCCGTTTTCTTCGCCTTCCTGGCGTGGCACGGGAAAACCGGCCTGCTTGACGGCGTCGCGCACGCTGGAGGCCAGCGCCTTGGTCTGGCGGTTGGAGGTGCCCGCAGCCACGATCACGCGCTCGAACAGCGGCGAGAGCTTTTCGGTATTGAAGACCTGGATGTCTTGGGCCTTGACGTTTTCGAGGCCGTCAACAATGGCGCGTTGCAGCTTGGTCACGTCGCGCTTGGCTGCGGAATCCGATTTGGTGGAAGTGGTCATCAGGCGGTGATCAGTGGAATAGAAATGGGATCAATATAGCGCGAGCGCCGTGCGGCCCGTAGAGGGCTTGGCTGTAGCGGCGCTCCAAAATGCATGGAGTTCGCCCACAGATCGCCGGAAGATTTCGCGCCGAAGAAAGTGGAGAACGCAGCCAACGCTGCGCCTCAAGCTATTGAAATTATAGTTTTGCCGCCTATTCCCTTGCACGCGCGGATTTCGCCACGCGGCCGGAGATGGCGGCAATGGAACTCAAAGCCAGTCGCGGCGCACCAGGAATTGCTCCAGCAGCGCGCGCTCGGGCGTGCCGGGCGCGTCCTCGCGCTGGTAGCTCCAGCTCGCATGCGGGGGCATGGACAGCAAGATGGATTCCGTGCGCCCGCCGGACTGCAGGCCGAAGTGCGTTCCCCGGTCCCAGACCAGGTTGAACTCCACGTAGCGGCCGCGGCGGTAGCGCTGGAAATCGACCTGCTGCTGCCCGTAGTCCATGGCCTGGCGGCGCTCGACGATGGGCAGGTAGGACTCCAGAAAGGAATCTCCCACCGAACGCAGCATGTCGAAGCTGCGCGCCTGGCCCAGCTCAGAGAAGTCGTCGAAGAAGATGCCGCCGATGCCGCGCTGCTCGTTGCGGTGCTTCAGGCAGAAGTACTCGTCGCACCAGGTCTTGAAACGCGGGTAGAGCGTGTCGCCAAAAGGCGCCAGCGCATCGCGGCAGACGCGGTGAAAGTGCCGTGCATCTTCCTCGAAGCCGTAAACCGGTGTCAGGTCCATGCCGCCGCCGAACCAGCAGGTGGGCTCGTTGCCCGGATGCCCTTCCGCACCTGAGCCGGCCGCGCCTGAGCCGGCCGCACCTAAGCCGGCCGCAATCATTCGCACATTCATGTGTACCGTAGGCACAAAAGGATTGCGCGGATGGAAGACCAGGGACACGCCCATGGCCTCGAACGGCGCACCCGCCAGTTCAGGCCGGTGCTGCGTGGCCGAGGGCGGCAGCTGCGGCCCGCGCACATGCGAGAAGCCGCAGCCCGCGCGCTCGAACACGCGGCCGCCCTCCATGATGCGGGTGATGCCATCGCCCTGCAGGCGCTCGCCGGGGCCCTTGCTCCAGGCGTCGGACAGAAAGCGTGCACCGCCCTCGCCTTCCACCTGCTCCAGCGCCTGCGTGATGCGGGCCTGCAGGCCCGTCAGGTACTCGCGCACCTGGGCCACGGGCAGCGCCTGCCCGGTCGATTGCTCTGCCATGGACTCAGTTCTTCACAGCACGGAAGCCGATGTCGCGGCGGTACTGGGCACCATCGAAATGGATGCCGCGCGCCACGTCATAGACCTTTTGCTGGGCCTGCTTGACGCTGTCGGCCAGCACGGTGACGCACAGCACGCGGCCACCACTGGTGACGGGCACGCCGTCCTTGAGCTGGGTGCCGGCATGGAAGACCATGGCATCGGCGGCGTCCTGCGGCAGCCCGCTGATGGCATCGCCCTTGCGCGGGTCCTCGGGGTAGCCGGCCGCAGCCATGACCACGCCCAGCGCCGTGCGGCGGTCCCATTGCAGCTCGACCTGGTCGAGCTTGGCATCGGTGGCCGCCAGCATGACGTCCACCAGATCGCTCTTGAGGCGCATCATGATGGGCTGGGTCTCGGGGTCGCCCATGCGGCAGTTGAACTCCAGCGTCTTGGGATGGCCGGACGCGTCGATCATCAGGCCCGCATAGAGGAAGCCGGTGTAGGGAATGCCGTCCTTTTCCATGCCGCGGATGGTCGGCAGGATGATCTCGCGCATGGCGCGGGCATGCACGTCGGCCGTGACCACGGGCGCGGGCGAGTAGGCGCCCATGCCGCCCGTGTTCGGGCCCTGGTCGCCGTCCTTCAGGCGCTTGTGGTCCTGGCTGGTTGCCAGGGCCAGGACGTTCTTGCCGTCGCACAGCACGATGAAGCTGGCTTCCTCGCCGGCGAGGAATTCCTCGATCACCACGCGGGCGCCGCCGTCGTTGTGGGCCACGCCGTACTTGTTGTCCACGAGCATGAAGTCCACGGCGTCGTGGGCTTCCTGCAGCGTTGTCGCAACGACCACGCCCTTGCCTGCGGCCAGGCCGTCGGCCTTGACCACGATGGGCGCACCCAGGCGGTCCACGTAGGCATGGGCCGCCACCGGGTCGGTGAAGGTTTCATAGAGCGCCGTGGGGATGCCGTGGCGCGCCATGAAGTCCTTGGAGAAGGCCTTGGAGCTTTCCAGCTGGGCGGCCGCCTTGGAGGGGCCGAAGATGCGCAGGCCGTGGGCGCGGAACTCATCGACCACGCCGGCAGCCAGTGGAGCCTCGGGGCCGACCACGGTCAGCGCGACCTTCTCGGCCTGCGCCCACTCGCGCAGCGCCTGCGGGTCGGTGATGTTGAGGTTTTCCACCTTGCCGCCGGCCAGGCCCGTGCCACCGTTGCCGGGGGCCACATAGACCTTGGTCGATTTCGGCGATTCAGCCAGTTTCCACGCCAGGGCGTGCTCGCGGCCTCCGCCACCAATCACAAGAATTTTCATAGTTCAGCGTTGTGGTAGACGTCCTGTACGTCATCCAGGTCTTCGATCATGTCCAGCAGCTTTTGCATGCGGGCTGCGTCATCGCCTTGCAGGGCGATGGTGTTTTCCGGGCGCATGGTGACTTCAGCCACCTCCGGCGTCAGGCCCTTGGCCTGCAGCGCGTCGCGCACGGTTTCGAACTCTGCGGGTGCGGTCAGCACCTCGATGGCTCCCTCGTCATCGGTGATCACGTCCTCGGCGCCGGCCTCCAGAGCCACTTCCATGATCTGGTCCTCGTCGCTTCCGGGAGCGAAGATCAGTTGTCCGACATGCTTGAACTGGAAGGACACGGAACCCTCCGTGCCCATGTTGCCACCGTACTTGCTGAAGGCGTGACGCACATCCGCCACAGTGCGCACGCGATTGTCGGTCATGGTGTCCACGATGATGGCCGCGCCGCCAATGCCGTAGCCTTCGTAGCGGATTTCCTCGTAGGTCACGCCTTCGAGGTTGCCCGTGGCCTTGTCGATGTTGCGCTTGATGTTGTCGGCCGGCATGTTGGCCGCCTTGGCCTTTTCCACCGCCAGGCGCAGGCGCGGGTTGGCGCTGAGATCGCCCCCTCCCGTGCGTGCCGCCACCATGATTTCACGGATGATGCGAGTCCAGACCTTGCCGCGCTTTTCGTCCTGGCGGCCTTTGCGGTGCTGGATATTGGCCCATTTACTGTGTCCTGCCACAGGCTGTCCTTTGATATTGATTTAACCTTGCGGCTGGGATTTTACTTTTGACCGCATGCTCCCCCGAGGAAACCCGAAATGGCCGCTCCACTTCTGATCGCCCGCCACTCTGCCACAGAATGCCTGCTGCTGCCCGCACTGGCCAATCGACATGGCCTGATCACGGGCGCCACCGGCACCGGCAAGACCGTGACGCTGCAGAAAATGGCCGAGGGATTCTCCGAGATCGGCGTGCCGGTGTTCATGGCCGACATCAAGGGAGACCTTTCCGGCATCAGCCAGGCTGGCAGCACGGGCGCCAAGATGGCCGCCTCCCTGCAGGAGCGCGGCATCGAGACTCCCCAGCCCCTGGCCTGCCCCACCACGCTGTGGGACGTGTTCGGCGAGCTGGGCCACCCGGTGCGCGCCACGGTCTCGGACATGGGTCCGCTGCTGATCGGCCGCATGCTGGCCCTGAACGACACGCAGATGGGCGTGCTCAACCTGGTCTTCAAGATTGCCGACGACAACGGCCTGCTGCTGCTGGACCTCAAGGACCTGCGCGCCATGCTCCAGCATGTGGGCGACAACGCCAAGCAGTTCACCACCGAGTACGGCAACATCAGCGCGGCCAGCGTGGGCGCCATACAGCGCGGGCTGGTCGCCATCGAGTCGCAGGGCGGTGACAAATTCTTTGGCGAGCCCATGCTCGACATCAACGACCTGATGCAGACCGATGCCGGCGGCAAGGGCGTGGTCAACATCCTGGCCGCCGAGAAGCTGATGAATTCGCCGCGCCTGTACTCCACCTTCCTGCTGTGGATGCTGTCCGAGCTGTTCGAGCGCCTGCCCGAGATCGGCGACCCCGACAAGCCCAAGCTGGTCTTCTTCTTCGACGAGGCCCACCTGCTGTTCAACGACGCGCCCAAGGTGCTGCTCGAACGCATCGAGCTGGTGGTGCGCCTGGTGCGCTCCAAGGGCGTGGGCGTGTATTTCGTCACGCAAAACCCAATGGACGTGCCCGACACCGTGCTGGCCCAGCTGGGCAACCGCGTGCAGCATGCGCTGCGCGCCTTCACGCCGCGCGACCAGAAGGCCGTCAAGGCCACGGCCACCACCATGCGGCCCAAGCCCGGCCTGGATATCGAGGCCGCCATCACCGAGCTGGCCGTGGGCGAGGCCCTGGTGAGCTTCCTCGACGACAAGGGACGCCCCGGCATCACCGAGCGTGCCTACGTGATCCCGCCCGGCAGCCAGATCGGCCCCATCAACGAGGAGCAGCGCAAGACCCTGCTGGCACAGTCGCTGGTGGCCGGCGTCTATGAAAAGGCGGTGGACCGCGAGTCGGCCTACGAGGTGCTGCGCGGCCGCACGGCAGCGGCCGGCGACGGCGCAGCGCCAACCGGCACGGGCCCGGCCGGTGCCACGCCTGCGGCGACCGAAGGGGGCGCCATGATGGACGGGCTCAAGGACCTGCTGTTCGGCACCACGGGCCCGCGCGGCGGCAAGCACGACGGCCTGGTGCAGACCATGGCCAAGTCCACCATGCGCACCATGGGCAATTCGCTGGGCAAGGAGATCCTGCGCGGCGTGCTCGGCGGCATCCTCGGCAACAAGAAGCGCTGAAGCACTGACGCACCGGCACTGCGCCGCATCAAACACCATAGCACCCAGCCGTTGCCATGCAACGGCTGGCGCATTTCAGGGCTCTGAAAGCCCGCGCATGCGGCTATGATCGAAAGCGCCTCCATCCACTTTGCGGAACCGCACGCCATGACGACGAACAGCCCTCCCTCGCTGCCCACCTATGACGATGTCGCCGCCGCCGCTCGCCGGCTGGAAGGCGTGGCCCACCGCACACCCATACTGCGCAGCCGCACCGCCGACGAGCTGCTGGGCGCCCAGCTGTTCTTCAAGTGCGAGAACCTGCAGCGCACGGGCGCCTTCAAGATACGCGGCGCCTACAACGCGCTGTCGCAGTTCACGCCCGAGCAGCGCAAGCGCGGCGCACTGGCCTTCTCCTCGGGCAACCATGCCCAGGCCGTCGCCCTGGCCGCGCAGATGCTGGACATGCCCGCGCTCATCGTCATGCCCGAGGATGCCCCCGCCTCCAAGATGGCAGCCACGCGCTCCTACGGCGCCCAGGTGGTGACCTATGACCGCTTCACCGAGGACCGCGAGGCCATCTCCCGCCGCCTGGCCGACGAGCGCGGCATGACGCTGATCCCGCCGTTCAACCACCGCGACGTGATCGCCGGCCAGGGCACGGCAGCCAAGGAACTGTTCGAAGAGGTGCCCGACCTGGACTACCTGTTCGTCTGCCTGGGCGGCGGCGGCCTGCTGTCGGGCAGCCTGCTGGCGGCCGGGCAACTGGCGCCGCGCTGCAAGGTCTACGGCGTCGAGCCCCAGGCCGGCGACGATGCCCGCCAGTCGCTGCGCGCAGGCCAGATCGTGCAGATCCCCACGCCCCACACCATTGCCGACGGCGCCCAGACCCAGTCCATCGGCGATATCACATTCGCCATCATCCGCGAGCATGTGGAAGATATCCTGGCCGTGGCGGACGAGCATCTGGTGCAGGCTATGCGCTTTTACGCGGAACGCAAGAAAATCGTGGTCGAACCCACGGGAGCGCTCTCGCTGGCGGGCGCCCTGCATGGCGGGGTTGCGCTGTCGGGCGCGCGCGTGGGCATTCTGATCAGCGGCGGCAATGTGGACCTGGCGCGCTACGCACGCTTTCTGCACGACTGAACCGCCCCCTGGCGCCGGCCGCAAATGCCAGCGCCCCTTTTTTCCAGAAGAAAACCATGAGTACTCTGCACCTGATCGACCACCCGCTGGTCCAACACAAGCTCACGCTGATGCGCCGCAAGGAAGCCAGCACCAACAGCTTTCGCCGCATGCTGGGCGAGCTGTCCACGCTGATGGCCTACGAGATCACGCGCGACATGCCGCTGCAGGACATCGAGATCGAAACCCCGCTGGAGACCATGACCGGCAAGGTCATCGACGGCAAGAAGCTGGTGCTGGTGTCCATCCTGCGCGCCGGCAACGGTTTCCTCGACGGCATGCTCAACGTCGTGCCCGGCGCGCGCATCGGCCACATCGGCCTGTACCGCGACCCCGAGACGCTGCAGCCCGTCGAGTATTACTTCAAGATGCCTTCCGAGATGGAAGAGCGCGATGTGCTGGTCGTCGATCCCATGCTGGCCACGGGCAATTCGGCCGCCGCCGCCGTGGCGCGCCTGAAGCAGCTGAACCCGAAGTCCATCAAGTTCATGTGCCTGCTGGCTGCGCCCGAAGGCGTGGCCACCATGCAAAAGGCCCATCCCGACGTGGACATCTACACGGCCGCCGTGGACCGCCAGCTGGACGCCCACGGCTACATCCTGCCGGGCCTGGGCGACGCGGGCGACCGCATCTTCGGCACCAAGTAGGCCTGGTGCACGCACCCACAAAAAAGCCGCACATTGTGCGGCTTTTTTGCTGGGGAGCGAGGGGCAGCGGGATCAATCCACCAGGCCCGCGTAGACGTGCTGCACGTCATCATCGTTCTCGATGCCGGCCAGGAAGTCCTGCACTTCCTCCTGCTGCTCGGCCGACAGGCTGGCCATGCTGACCGGCGTCTTGGCCTTGTAGCCCAGCTTGGCAGACAGCACCTTGAAGCCCTGGGCCGGCAGCGCCTTGCTCACGGTATCCAGGTCCGTCGGGTCGGTGATGAACAGCGTCGTGCCCTCTTCCTCGCCGGGCTCGAAGTCCTGTGCGCCGGCCTCGATGGCGGCCAGCTCGGCATCGGCACCGCCTTCGGGCTCGCCCTCGATCATGCCCACATGGTCGAAGTCCCAGGCCACGGCCGTCATCTGGCCCTTGCGGAAGCACACGCGCATGTTCGGCGCCGTGCGGTTCACGTTGTCGGTCAGGCACTCGATCATCACGGGCACGCGGTTGGGGCCGTAGCCTTCATAGACCACGCGCTCGTAGTTGACGGCATCGGCACCCACGCCCGAGCCCTTCTTGATCGCACGCTCGAGCGTGTCCTTGGGCATGGAGGCCTTACGGGCGGCTTCCACGGCCATGCGCAGGCGCGAGTTGCCTGCCGGATCGGCGCCGGCGCGCGCCGCGACGATGATTTCCTTGGCCAGCTTGCCAAACAGCTTTCCCTTGGCATCGGCGACCAGCGCCTTGCCCTTTGCTTTCCATTGCGCGCCCATGGCTGCTTTTCCCTTGCGGATTCTCTGGTGGGTAGGAGGCGCCGCCGACCGCCCCACGCAGGGACCCGGCCCGGCGCCGAAAGAGCGCTGTTTATACACCCGCGCAAGTGGCTGCGCGGGCTTTTTGCACAGTGGTTGACAGGGCGCCGCTGGCTCTGGCCGCGTCGTGCATGATGTTTGCCAGATCAAAGCCGCCCGACTGCGATACAGCGCAGTCGGCCGGGCCGCATGCGCATCGTGCACGGTGACGGGCGCCTCGCGCCGGCACTGGCTGGCCTGCCCCCTGTGGGCCGGCAAGGTAACGGGCAGCGAGCAGGTGCTGACGCGCCTGGGCCAGCGCATCCGTGATGTCCGCCAGGGACAGGACGGCTGGCTTTACCTGCTGCCGGACGCCCAGGGCGGGCAGTTGCTGCACGTCACCGCCCCGCCCTGAGCCCCGTCACGCGCGGTGGCTCACTGCACGGTGATGCCGTTGGCCTTGACCACGGCATCCCAGCGCTTGCGCTCGGCCGCCACGAAGCCCGTGAAGGCGGCGGAGGAACTGCCCACGGGCGTCAGGCCCAGCTTCTCCAGGCTGGCGCGCGTGGCCGGCAAGGCCAGTGCCTTTTGCACCAGGTCCTGCAGCTTCTGCACGGTCTCGGGCGCGGTGCCCGCAGGCAGGAAGAAGCCGTTCCACTCCGTGACCTCGAAGCCCTTGATGCCGCTTTCCGCCACCGTGGGCACGTCGGGCAGGTCCGGCATGCGCTTGGCCGAGGACACGGCCAGCGCCTTGAGCTTGCCGCCCTTGACGTAATTGATGCTGGAGGCCGCGTTGGCAAAGTACACATCGACCTGGCCGCCCATGACATCGACGATGGCGGGCGCCCCGCCCTTGTAGGGAACGTGGACGGCATCGAACTTGGCGTCTGCCTTGAGCAGTTCCGTCGCCATCTGGGCCAGGCTGCCCGGACCGTAGGAGGCATAGGTGAGCCTGCCGGGCTTTTGCCGCGCGGCATTCATGAAGTCGGCCAGGCTGTTGTAGGGCGAGGACGGCGCCGCCACGAGAATGTTGGGCACGCTGATGGCCTGGGACACGGCAATGAAATCCTTGGCCGGGTCATAGGGCAGCTTGCGCAACGCGGGGTTGATGGCGAAGGACGATGCGTCATACAGCACCGTATAGCCATCGGCCTTGGCGCGCGCCACGAGGGCGGCACCAATGGCGCCGCTGGCGCCGGCCTTGTTGTCCACCACCACGGTCTGGCCCGAGACCTCGCCCAGCGCCTTGGCGATGATGCGCGCCGCATTGTCCGCACCGCCGCCGGCCGAGAACGGCACGACGACCGTGATGGCCTGAGCGGCCGGATAGTCGGCCGCATGCAGCGTGCCCTGGAAAAGTCCCAGTCCCAGGCCCAGCCCCAAGGCCAGCACCGTCATGGCGGGCCGCAGTGTCTTGATCTTCTTCACGTTTCTGTCTCCTGTTGCTCAATGGTGAAAACCTGGCTGCGAGGCTTGCGTGCCCCGCGCCCTCAATCGAATCCGTACAGCTCGGCGGCGTTGTCCACCAGCACGCGGGCGCGCAGCGCCGCATCGGGAATCCAGCGTGACAACAGCGCCAGCAGCATGGGGGTCTGCGGCGGATGGGCAGCTTCGGTGACATGGGGCCAGTCGCTGCCCCAGACCAGGCGCTGCGGGGCCTCGGCCACCCAGGCCTGCGCCAGCGCGTCGCAGTCGGCATAGCCTGCGGCCAGGCCCGCCCGGCTGTTCAGATACGGGCCCGAGAGCTTGACCCAGGCCCTGCCCTGCTGCACCAGCCCACGGACCACACCGAAGGCGGACTGGTGCACGCCAGCGCCGTCAGCACTGTCAGCGAGCCGCGCCATGTGGTCGAACACCAGAGTGCATGGCAGCCGCTGCAGCAGCGCCGCATGGGCCTCGATCTGGCTGGCCAGCCAGTGCAGCTGCACATGCCAGCCCAGCGCGGCAATGCGCTCGGCCAACGGCTCCAGCATGTCCAGCCGCACGGCTGCGTCGTGCTCGGTGTGCAGCGAAAAGCGGATGCCGCGAATGCCGCCGTCATGCAGCGCCTGCAACTGTGCGTCGGTGATATCGGGGTGCACCACGGCAATGCCGCGCGTGCTTGCAGCGCCCAGCGACTGGATGGCGTTCAGCGTGACCTGGTTGTCCGTGCCATGCGCACGCGGCTGGACGATGACGGCGCGCTCCAGCCCCATGGCGCCGCGCAGCTGCGCATAGTCGGCAGCCGTGGCATGGGCACCAAAACGCGTATCAAAGCGCGTATCAGAACGCGTACCAAAGCGCGGATCGAAGACATGCAGATGGGCGTCGCAGGCGCCAGCGGGCAGTGCCTGCATCAGCAGCCCTCTTGTGCGGCGGCCTTCAGCGCCTCGGTATGCTGGCCCAGCGTGGGCGCTGCAAAGGCCGGTGGGCCGGGCGTGCGGTCGAATTCGACGGCGCCGGCAAAGCCCCGGTAGCTGCCCAGGGTCGGGTGCTCGAAACGGGTGACCATGCCCTCGGCCTGCACCTGCGGGTCGTCGAACATGTCTTCCACCGTGCGGGCCGCCGCGCAGGGCACTTCCTCGCCGAACAAGGCTTCCCATTCCAGTGCGCTGCGCCCCGCCAGCGCCTGGCGCAGCAGGGGCACCAGCACGTCGCGGTGCTGGGCGCGCTTGCGCACGGAGTCGTAGCGCTCGTCGCTGGCCACCTCGGGCAGATCCAGCTTGCGGCATAGCGCCGCCCAGAAATGCGCGGTGTTGGCCGAAATGTAGAGATATCCTTCGCGCGTCGGGTGGATGCCCGTGATGCCGCCGGAGCGCATGTCGCGCCCCACCTCGCGCGGCTCGCCCTCGGCCCAGACCATGCGTGCGGACTGCATGGTCAGCGCCGCGCGCAGCAGGGACACGCCTACATGCTGGCCCAGCCCGCTTTTCTCGCGCTCGTACAGCGCCGACGACACACCACCCGCCACCAGGGCCGAGGCGTAGTAGTCCACCACGGAGCCGTAGAGAATCTCGGGCGGCCCGCCTGCCTTGCCCTGCATGGCGCACATGCCGGTCATGGTCTGCAGCACCTGGTCGTAGCCCGCCTTGGCCTTGAGCGGCCCGCGGCTGCCATAGCCGGTGACGCTGCAATAGATGAGGCGTGGGTTGATGGCGGCCAGTTGCGCAAAACCGATGCCCAGCCGCTCGGGCACGCCGGGGCGGAAGTTGTGGACCAGCACATCGGCCTCGCGCACCAGGCGCAGCAGCACGGCGTGGTCGGCCTCATCCTTCAGGTCCAGCACCATGCCCCACTTGCTGCGGTTCACGCCCAGGAAGGCGCGGCTTTCCGCCTCCAGCGTGGAGGGGTACTTGCGCAGGTTGTCGCCCACGGGCGGCTCGACCTTGATCACCTCGGCGCCCTGGTCCGCCAGCAGCGAGCAGCCATAAGGCCCCGCGATATAGGCGCTCAGATCCAGCACGCGCACACCGCTGAGCGGGCCTTTCGGTCCCTGGCGTTCACCGGGCACAAAACTCATTCGTTTCTCCTGATAGGGAAGCGGGAAGGCCTGGGGCACCTCCCGCCAAAGGCCGGGTTCAATCGGCCTGGATATTGCGGTCCTTGGCGAGCTGCTTCCAGCGCGCCACGTCGCTGCGGATCACTTGTGCGAACTGCTGCGGCGTCACGGGGTTGGCAATGGCGCCTTCGCGCAGGAAGCTGGCCTGGATGGTCGGCTTGGCCAGCACCTGGTTCACGGCCTGGTTGAGGCGGTCCACGATGTCGGCGGGCGTGCCCGCAGGCGCCAGCAGCCCCCACCACAGATCGAATTCGTAGCCCGGGATGGCCGTTGCCATGGGAGTCAGGTCCGGCGCAATGGGGCTGGGCTTGAGACTGGTGATGCCGATAGCGCGCAGCTTGCCGTTGCGCACCATGGGCAGGATGGACGGGCCGCTGGAGACCAGCATCTGCACCTGGTTGCCGATCACGTCGGTCACGGCCGGACCCTGGCCCTTGTAGGGCACATGCATGATGTCCATGCCCGGCACCATGGAGCGCATCATCTCGGTCGCGAAGTGGTTGATGCTGCCGGTGCCCGAGGTGGCGTAGTTGAACTGGCCCGGGCTGGCCTTGATGGCGCGCACCAGATCCTGCGGCGTCCTGGCCGGGAATTCGTTGTTCACGGCCACCACCAGCGGGCCCTTGGCAAACATGGCCACGGGCGCCAGGTCCTTGACGGGGTCGAAGGGCATCTTGGCCTGTACCGCAGCATTCGTGGTCATGCTGGACGAGACCGCCACCAGCGTGTAGCCGTCCGCCGCCGCCTTGGCTACCGAGGCCGTGCCGGTGTTGCCGCTGGCGCCGGGCCGGTTGTCCACGATCACGGTCTGCTTGAGCAGATCGCCCATTTCCTTGGCCACCTGGCGTGCGAACACATCGTTGGAGCCTCCCGGCGGATAGGGAACCACCATGGTGATGGCCTTGGACGGGAAGGCGCCCTGCGCCATCAATCCCGGCGAAGCCAGCCCGGCCAGCGTGGCCACCGTTGTGGCGGCGGCCAGCGCCACCAGCCTGCGCCGCGCGCGGCAATGGGAAATGCGCATGTCTTTGTCTCCTGTACTGTTTCTTGTCATGGGGATGCCCGGCATGCGGGATGCCGGGGCACCGGATTGCCGGCCGCCCGTTCAGGCCGCCAGCAGCCCCTGTGCATGCGCCGCAGCCACGATGGCCTGGGCGCGCAGCACAAAGGGCTTGTCCACCATCTTTCCGTCCACCACATAGGCGCCCAGGGCGTTGGCATCTGCCTGTCGGGCCGCCTCCACCACCTTCAGGGCGTGCCCGATTTCCTGCTCGGTCGGCTGGTAGACCGCATTGGCCAGAGCGATCTGGCTGGGGTGTATGCAGGTTTTGCCCAGAAAGCCCAGGCCGCGCGACAGGCGGGCCTCGGCGCTGAAGCCCTCGCTGTCGCGGATGTCGGCAAAGGCGCCGTCGTAGGCGTAGACGCCGGCCTCGGCGGCGGCCATGCGCACGGCAAACAGCGCCTGGGCAATGGCGGCGGGCTCACGCCGGTTCACGCCAAAGGGCTCGAACAGATCGCCCAGACCCATCTGCAGGCCGGCCACGCTGGCATGGGCGCTAGCCAGTTCGGCAGCGCAGCGCAGGGCGCGGGGTGTTTCGATGTTGAGCAGCAGGCCAGGCGCCTGGGCCACGCCGTTGGCATCTGCCGCCTCGGCAATGCGCTGTGCGGCCTCGCGCACCTGCTGCACGGTCTCGGGCTTGGGCAGGTTGATGAGGTGCACGCCGTCGCGCACCATCTCGGCGATGTCGGCGCCGAAATGCGGCGTATCCATGGCGTTGACGCGCACGATCAGCGTCTTGCCATGGCCCCGGCTTTCAGGGCTGAGCAGGAAGCTGCGCAGCAGGCCGCGCGCCTCGTCCTTGCGGGCCTCGGCCACCGCGTCCTCCAGGTCGAAGGACAGTGCGTCGGCTTCGACGGCCAGGGCCTTGGCGAACAGCTCGGGACGCGATGCGGGAACAAACAGTTTGCTTCTCATGCACCGCATTGTGGGCGGCAGAAAGCCAAGAGAAACACAGGTAATATTTGTTCAAACCACACAAATTCTTTGTTTATGGAAACCAGCTACCTGCACAGCTTCCTGCTCGTGGTCGAGACGGGCTCCATGGCCGAGGCCGCGCGGCGCCTGAACATCACGGCCGCCGCCGTGGCCCAGCAGATCCGCATCCTGGAGCGCGAGTTCGACGCCCCCCTGCTGGCCCGCGCAGGCCGCACCGTGCTGCCCACCCCAGCCGGCCACCGGCTGTCGCAATCGGCCCCGCTGCTGCTGCGCGAGCTGGCCAACGCCAAGACCCATGTCAACCATGAGGGCGCCGACGGCGAGCTGGTGATAGGCACCATCAACACGGCCCTGCACAGCCTGCTGCCCGACATCCTGGCGGGCTTTGTGAAGAAGTGCCCGCAGACCAAGGTCTTCCTGCGCTCGGCCACCACGCGCGAGCTGTACCAGGCCGTGCAGCAGGGCGAGCTGGATGCCGCTGTCTGCCTGCACCCCTCCTTCGCCCTGGCCAAGACCTTCGACTGGACACTGCTGCGCGAGGAGCCGCTGGTGCTGCTGGTGCCGCACCAGCTGGCGCACCTGGACCCGCACACGCTGCTGCGCACCCAGCCGCTGATCCGCTATGACCGCAGCCTGGGCGGTGGGCAAATGGTGGAGCGCTACCTGCGCGCCGCGCAGATCGCGCCGCAGGAACGCTTTGAACTGAGCTCGCTGGTGGCCATTGCCATGATGGTGGAGCGCGGCCTGGGCGTTTCGCTGGTGCCCGACACGGCACTGAACCTGCCCGATGGCCAGGGCGTGGTGCGCCTGGCCCTGCCCGAGGAATCGCAGTCACGGCGCTTTGGCGTGATGTGGCTGCGCTCGTCGGCACGGTTGCCGCTGATCCACAGGCTGGTGGACTGCGCACGCACCGTGGTCAAGCAGCGCGGCGGCCCGCGCGCTGCCGCACGTGCAGCAACCAGGACACCATAGTCCGCACCTTCAGGACTCTGCCACGGCCGCCGTGGCAACCAGGTCCTGGAACCTGCGCAGCACGGCCGACGCATCGCCCACGCGCGTGGCCAGATGCAGGGGTGCGGCCAACCCGGGGCACTGGGACAGCGCACGGTAGACAATGCCGTCGCTGCGCAGGCGCTGCATGGAGGCCGGCACGATGGACAGCCCCAGCCCTGCCGAGACCAGGCTCAGCGTGGCCGTCATGCGCGGCGCCTCCTGCACCACGCGCGGGCTGAAGCCCGCCTCCAGGCAGGCCTTGAGAATGGCGTCGTACAGGCCCTGCCCTACCCTGCGCCGGTACAGCACGAAATCCTCCGAGGCGAGCTGCGGCAAAGGCACGGGCCGGCGCAATGGGCGTGCCAGCGCATGCCCTGCCGGCAGGGCCAGCAGCATGGGCTCTTCCAGAATCGGCACGGCCTGCAGCCCCTGGCTGCCATGCAGGGGCGAGCGCACAAAGGCCGCGTCCAGCCGCTCGTGCAGCAATGCATCCATGAGTTCACCCGTGCCCGCTTCCTCCAGCGCCACGGCCACGCCGGGCACCTGCTGGCGGAACATGCGCAGCACGCCCGGGACAAAGGGATGCAGCGCGGCAGAGCTGGTGAAGCCCACGGCCAGCCGGCCCGTCTCGCCCCGGGCGGCACGGCGCACCACCTCGGCCAGCACGTCACAGCGCTCCAGCAGCGCCTTGGACTCTTCCAGCAGCGCCAGCCCCGCCGCCGTGGGCCGCACGCCGCGCGGCAGGCGCTGCACCAGCTCCACGCCCAATTCGTGCTCCAGGCCCTGCAGCAATCGCGTCAGCGGCGGCTGCTGCATGCCCAGGCGCTCGGCCGCACGCGTGATGTGGCCTTCCTCGGCGATGGCGACAAAGGCGCGCAGTTGGCGAAGCTCGGGCACATCAATACTTTCAAGGTATGGGAAGACTTCAATTGTGGCATTTGCAATCATGGATGGACGGATTTACGCTCGCGCCCCACAAACACACCTACCTGAAAGGCAACACGATGACCTGGTCCGCAAAGCAGTACACAACGTTCGAGCAGGAACGCACGCGCCCCGTGCGCGACCTGGTGGCCGCCATTCCCGATCTGCCTGACCGCGCCGTGCGGCTGGCCGTGGACCTGGGCTGCGGCCCGGGCAACTCCACCGAGGTCCTGGCCCAGCGCTTTCCCGGGGCCACCGTGACGGGACTGGACAATTCCGAGGACATGCTGGATGCCGCACGCAAGCGGCTGCCGGGCACGGCCTTCTCCCTGGCCGACATCGCCACCTGGCAGCCCGACCAGCCACAGGACGTGATCCTGGCCAATGCCTCGCTGCAGTGGCTGCCCGACCACCAGCAGCTCTACCCGCGCCTTGTCAGCCACCTGGCACCCGGTGGCAGCTTGGCCGTGCAGACGCCGGACAACCTGGAAGAACCGGCCCACCGGCTGGCGCGCGAAGTGGCCGCCAGCGGCCCCTGGGCTGCCACGATTGGCGATGTGCACC
The DNA here is from genome assembly GCF_001682645.1 of Delftia sp. JD2. Classification (NCBI taxonomy): domain Bacteria; kingdom Pseudomonadati; phylum Pseudomonadota; class Betaproteobacteria; order Burkholderiales; family Comamonadaceae; genus Delftia; species Delftia sp. JD2. The sequence goes on along the minus strand of NZ_LFJT01000008.1, from coordinate 143,781 downwards.
ACCCCGCACGTCACAGCGCGGACTTCTACTACGCCCTGCTTCGCCCGCACTGCAGCAACGTCGATGTCTGGCGCACCACCTACTTCCATCCGCTGGCGGGCGGCCATGCTGCGGTGGTTGAGTGGTTCAAGGGTTCGGCGCTGCGTCCTTTCGTCGCGCCGCTGGACGAGGAGCAAAAGGCCGGCTTCTACGCAGCGTATCTGCAGGCCATCTCCCAGGCCTACCCCGCGCTGGACGATGGCACGGTGCTGCTGCCCTTCCCCAGGCTGTTCATCGTGGCCAGCCGTTGAAGCAGCGCGCCTTCGGCCCTCAACGCGCCGGATGCGGCTCGATGAGATCCCACAGATTGCCGTAGAGGTCTTCGAACACGGCCACGGTGCCGTGGGGCTTGCGCTGGGGGTCCTGCACAAAGCGCACGCCGCGCGAGCGGTAGGCCTCGAAGTCGCGCAGGCAGTCGTCGGTCTGCAGGAACAGGAACACGCGCCCGCCGGTCTGGTTGCCCACGCGCGCGTCCTGTTCCTCATTCGTGGCGCGGGCCAGCAGCAGGCGAACACCGCCGCCACCGGGGGCCACGGTGACCCAGCGCTTGCCCTCGGACAGGGCGGTGTCCTCGATCAGCACGAAACCCAGCGCGCCCACATAAAAGCGCAGCGCCTCGTCGTAGTCGCGCACGGCGACGCTCACCTGTCCTATCACCTGGGGCATGGAATCCTTTGCAGCAATGGTGCGGTCCTCGGACCACGGGGCCGCGAGGATAACGGAGCCCTGTCAATGCCCTGCCGCCCTGGCCCTTAAGCCCTGCGGCTGGCCCCACAATGGCGGCTTGCAATTGCCTCGTGAGGGACGGGAATCCATGCTGAATGCCTTGTGGCTGGGCTTTTTTCTGGTGGCGGCCGTGGCTGCGCTGGCGCAATGGCTGGTCGGCGGCCAGGCCGGGATTTTCTCGGCCATGGTGCAGGCGCTGTTTGCCATGGCCAGGCTGTCGGTCGAGGTCATGGTGCTGCTGTTCGGCACGCTGACGCTGTGGCTGGGCTTTCTGCGCATCGCAGAGAAGGCCGGCGTGGTCGAGTGGCTGGCGCGCGTGCTGGGCCCGTTGTTCGCCAGGCTCATGCCCGAGGTGCCGCGCGGCCATCCGGCCCTGGGCCTGATCACGCTGAACTTCGCGGCCAACGGGCTGGGACTGGACAACGCGGCCACGCCCATGGGCCTGAAGGCCATGCGCTCGCTGCAGGAGCTCAATCCCCGGCCCGACACCGCCACCAATGCGCAGATCCTGTTCCTGGTGCTCAATGCGTCGTCGCTGACCTTGCTGCCCGTGACCATCTTCATGTACCGCATGCAGCAGGGTGCGCCCGATCCCACCCTGGTCTTTCTGCCGATCTTGCTGGCCACCTCGGCCTCGACCCTGGTCGGCCTGCTGGCCGTGGCCGCCGTGCAGCGGCTGCCGCTGTGGAGCCCCGTGGTGCTGGGCTATCTGCTGCCGCTGGGCCTGGCGCTGGCGGGCTTCATGGCCTTTCTGGCCACGCTGTCGGCGACCGCGCTGGCGCAGCTGTCATCGCTGCTGGGCAACCTGACGCTGTTTGCCCTGATCGTGCTGTTCGTCAGCCTGGGCGCCTGGCGCAAGGTCGCGGTCTACGACAGCTTCATCGAAGGCGCCAAGGAAGGCTTTGACGTGGCCAAGGGCCTGCTGCCCTACCTGGTGGCCATGCTCTGCGCCGTGGGCGTGTTCCGCGCATCGGGTGCGCTGGAGTACGCGCTGTCGGGCATACGCTGGGTGGTCGATGCCCTGGGCATGGACGCCCGCTTCGTGGACGCCCTGCCCACGGCCCTGGTCAAACCCTTCTCGGGCAGCGCGGCGCGCGCCATGCTGATCGAAACCATGCAGACCCAGGGCGTGGACAGCTTCGCCGCCCTGGTGGCCGCCACCATCCAGGGCAGCACCGAAACCACCTTCTACGTCCTGGCCGTCTACTTCGGCGCCGTGGGCATACAGCGCGCCCGCCACGCCGTGCCCTGCGCCCTCATCGCCGAACTGGCCGGCGTGGTGGCGGCCATCGTGGTCTGCTACAAGTTCTTTGGCTGACAGCACAGCGTATTGCATATCATCTCAACGAGATTCGACAAGAAAGGATGCCTATGCGCCCGTCCGTTGTGCTTGACATGAAGCGAAGTGCGGTGCGCGAAGCGGTCAGCCGCTTTCGCACGGCAAACCCGCGAGTCTTCGGTTCGGTACTGCATGGCACCGACCGGGACGGGAGCGACCTCGACCTGCTGGTCGACGCGCTGCCCGGTGCTACCTTGTTGGATTTGGGCGATCTGGAAGACGAGCTGAAATTGCTGCTCGGCGTTGACGTCGATTTGCTGACGCCCGGTGACCTGCCGTCGAAGTTCCGGGCCAAGGTGCTTGCAGAGGCAAAACCGGTATGAGCGAGAACTACCGCCTGCCTGACTACCTGGACCACATCCAGCAGGCTGCGATCGATGCGCGCAGCTTCGTGGAAGGGTTGACCAAGGAGGACTTCTTCGCCGACAAGCGCTCCCAGCAAGCCGTCATCATGAGCTTCATCATCATCGGCGAGGCAGCCACGAAGGTAATGGACGGCTACGCCAAGTTCACCCAGGCGCACCCCGAGGTGCCGTGGCGCAGCATGCGCAATATGCGCAATCGCATGGCTCACGGCTATTTCGACATCAACCTTGATGTGGTGTGGGAGACAGTGCAGGAGTGGCTGCCGGCACTGCTCAGGCAGTTGCCTGCCGTGCGTCTGGGTGCCGACGACGAAGACCGCAACGACTCTGGCATGGAGCCGTGACTGACAACAGCAAGCTGCCGGTGTGCAGCCCCTCTTCGGTGATCGTGATGGAACCGGCCCCCTGACACTCCAGCGTCAGACCTCCGGCATGATGGCTTCCGCATAGTCATACAGCGCCCCCAGGATTTCCTCGCCGCGCTCGTCGGCAGTTTCCGATAGCTGGTCCACCATGGCAAACATCTGCTCGGCCGTGCGTGCGCCGCCCTTGCCTTCGATCAGGCAGGCCGCGCAGTGCTGCAGCCAGCGCTGGCGCTCGGCCGGGTTCAGGCTGGCGGGGAAGTTGCGGGCGCGGTAGCGGAACAGCAGTTCGGTCAGGCGGGCATCGTCGAAGCCCGTGCGGTCCAGCGCCAGCTCCTGCGCGGACAGGCTGCGCAGGTGGTTCAGGCGTCGCCGGTCCTCGTTGCCCACAAAGCCGCCGTACAGGTCCTGGTCGGCATCCAGCCCTTCCTGCGCAGGGCGCTGGTGAACGGCACGCCACAGCGAGCTCATGTCGGGCAGGTCACGTGCAATGGCCGCATGGCCCATGCACTGCTCCACATCGATGCCCCATTGCGCGGCCATGGCCGGGCTCAGCGTCTTGAGGCTGCCAACCACCATGGGCGACTTGTTGACGTGGATGCTCTTGATGGGCAGGCGCTGCATGCCTTCGGGCAGGTCGGCCGCGCGCGAGAACAGGCGCAGGCGCAGCGTGTCCACGTCGATGGAGGCCAGCTCGGACGGGTCCTGCGCCAGATCCCAGCAGATGATCTCGTTCTTGTTGGTGGGGTGCGTGGCCAGCGGCCACATGACGGCGATGCAGCCGCGCTCGGGCCGGATCATGCCGCTGACGTGCAGGAAGGGCCTGGCATGCGCCGGCTCGGCCGGCAGGCCCATTTCCTGCAGCACGCGGTCCTTCTTGTGCAGCGAGAAGGCGAAGTCGAACAATCTGGGCTGGACCTTGCGGATCAGCCGCGCCAGCCCGATGGTGGCGCGCACGTCGGACAGCGCATCGTGCGCCTTTTCGTGCAGGAGGCCGTTGGCGCGGGCCAGGTCCTCGAGCTTGAAGCTCGGAGATCCATCCTCCTTTTTCGGCCAGACAATGCCTTCGGGGCGCAGCGCATAGACCATGCGCACCACGTCGAGCAGGTCCCAGCGCCCGCAGCCGTTTTGCCATTCGCGCGCATAGGGGTCGATGAGGTTGCGCCAGAACATGAAGCGCGTGATCTCGTCGTCAAAACGGATGGTGTTGTAGCCCACGCCCACGGTGCCTGCCTGGGCCAGTTCTGCCTCGATGCGGGCGGCGAACTGGGCCTCGGGCATGCCCTGCTCCAGGCATTGCTGGGGGGTAATGCCGGTGATCAGGCAGGACTGCGGATCGGGCAGGTAGTCGCCTGCCGGCTGGCAGTACCACATGACGGGTTCGCCGATTTCATTGAGCTCCGCATCGGTGCGGATGCCCGCGAATTGCGCGGGCCGGTCATAGCGCGGCTGGGCGCCGAAGGTCTCGTAGTCGTGCCAGAAGAAGGTATGGGCCATCGGGCGAGTATGCCTGCGAAAAACGGGCCACCGGCCCTCACAGCAGGGGCGAACACAGCCGCGCGCCCGAGTCGAACAGGCGCAGCGCAAAGCCCAGGTCACGCTTGAAATGCACGCGCTGGGCCTGCTCCAGATCGGCCTCGAACTGCTTGGCCAGATCGCCGTTGAGCGCAGGCCCGTAGGCGATGGCGCAGACCTCGTAGTTCAGGAAGAAGCTGCGGTAGTCGAAGTTGGCCGTGCCGATGATGGCGATGTTGTCGTCCACCACCAGGGTCTTGGAGTGCAGCATGCGCGCCTTGTACTCGTAGACGCGCACGCCGCAGCGGATCAGCTCGTCGTAGTAGGAGCGCGCAGCCGCCGTGACCAGCGCCGAATCGGAGCGACGCGGCACCAGCAGCTGCACATCGACACCGCGCAGCGAGGCATTGGTGAGCGCTGCCAGCGCGGCCTCCGTCGGCACGAAATACGGCGTGGTCAGCCAGACACGTTCCTCGGCCGCGTTGATGGCCGCCAGATGCGCGCGGTAGATGGCCTGCAGGCCGTTGTCGGGGCCCGAGGTGATGATCTGCACGGGCAGCGGGCCCTCGGGCGCGTCCGGCAGCAGCAGGTCGATGTCGGCGGGCTCGTTCTTGGGGTCCTTTTCCAGCGCATAGGCCCAGTCTTCGAGGAACACGGTCTGCAGCCAGTTGACGATGGCGCCCTCCAGGCGCAGGTGCACGTCGTGGTAGGCATCGGGCATGACACGCGCGTTCTCTTCGTCGGTCACGTTGACGCCGCCCGTGAAGCCCACCTTGCCGTCGCACACCAGGATCTTGCGGTGGGTACGGAAGTTGATGACCGGGCGCAGCCGCCGGCCGATCTTGGTGCCATGGAACAGCGCGACCTCGGCGCCCGCATCCTCCAGCGGCTGCAGAAAGCGCCGTCCCAGCTTCTTGGAACCCAGGGCATCCACCAGCAGGCGCACCTGTATGCCTGCGCGGGCCCGCTGTATCAGCAGGTCGCGCAGGGCCGTGCCGGTCTGGTCGGGCTCGAAGATGTAGTACTCCAGGTGGATGTGATGACGCGCCGCATTCACCGCCTCGATGATGGCGTCGAAGGTGGCAGCGCCGCCCACCAGCAGCCGCAGGTCGGCGGCCGTGCTGACCGGAAAGTCGCTGGTGGCCGCCACCAGCCGCGCGACCTGGTGCAGGCGCTCCGAGCTGCCCGGCATGCGCTCGCGCAGGCGCTGCACGCCTGTTCGCACACGCGATGTCTTTCGCGCACGCAGCCGCTTGATGCGCTGGCGCTTGAGCCGCTGCGGGCCGAAGAAGTAGTAAATGGCCAACCCGCCCACGGGAATCGCCGCCATGGACAGAAGCCAGCTCAGCGTGGCCACGGGCGCACTGCGCTGCAGAAGGATCCACACCGCGACGATCACCACATAGACCGACCAGGTCACCGACAGCAGCAGCAGCGCATTCTCATGGGTCAGGTACTGACGAAGCCACTCCACAAAGACTCCTTCGGGCGGATCAAAGAAAAAGCCGGCAGCCCGGGGGGCTGTCGGCTTGCGCGATGGGCATCAGGCGATGCACATCAGTCGGCGGTGGCCTCTTTGGGCTCGGCCGGCTCGGAAGCCGGGTCCTGCTTGGGCTGGGGCGTGATGTCGAGCTTGACTTCGCCCTTGTCGGCATCGTCGGCGTCGGCCACCCAGTCCACTTCCAGGCGGCCACCGTCGACCAGCTGCCCGAACAGCAGCTCGTCGGCCAGAGAACGCCGGATGGTGTCCTGGATCAGGCGCTGCATGGGGCGAGCGCCCATGAGCGGATCGAAGCCCTTCTTGGCCAGGTGCTTGCGCAGCGCATCGGTGAAGGTGACCTCCACGCGCTTTTCGGCCAGTTGCTGCTCCAGTTGCAGCAGGAACTTGTCGACCACGCGCAGGATGACCTGCTCGTCCAGCGGCTTGAAGCTGACGATGGCGTCCAGACGGTTGCGGAACTCCGGCGTGAACAGGCGCTTGATGTCGCCCATTTCGTCGCCGGCCTGGCGCGGGTTGGTGAAGCCGATCGAGGCCTTGTTGATGGTCTCGGCGCCCGCGTTCGTGGTCATGATGAGGATCACGTTGCGGAAGTCGGCCTTGCGCCCGTTGTTGTCCGTCAGCGTGCCGTGGTCCATGACCTGCAGCAGCACGTTGAAGATGTCCGGATGCGCCTTCTCGATTTCGTCGAGCAGCAGCACCGAATGCGGCTTCTTGGTCACGGCCTCGGTCAGCAGACCGCCCTGGTCAAAGCCCACATAGCCCGGAGGCGCGCCGATCAGGCGGCTGACGGCATGGCGCTCCATGTACTCCGACATGTCGAAGCGGATCAGGTCCACGCCCAGGATGTAGGCCAGCTGCTTGGCCGCTTCCGTCTTGCCCACGCCCGTGGGGCCCGAGAACAGGAAGGAGCCGATCGGCTTGTCCGGCTTGCCCAGGCCCGAGCGCGCCATCTTGACCGAGGAGGCCAGCGCTTCCAGCGCCTTGTCCTGGCCGAAGACCACGCTCTTGAGGTCGCGCTCCAGCGTCTGCAGCTTGCTGCGGTCGTCGTTGGACACGTTGGCAGGCGGAATGCGCGCGATCTTGGCCACGATGGCCTCGATCTCGGCCTTGTCGATGGTCTGCTTGCGCTGCTCCACCGGGATGATGCGCTGCGCGGCACCGGCCTCATCGATCACGTCGATGGCCTTGTCGGGCAGGTGGCGGTCATTGATGTACTTGGCCGACAGCTCGGCCGCAGCCTGCAGGGCGGCGGCGGCGTACTGCACGCTGTGGTGTTCCTCGAAGCGCGACTTCAGGCCCTTGAGGATGTCCACGGTCTCGGCCACGGTGGGCTCGACCACGTCGACCTTCTGGAAACGCCGCGACAGCGCCGCATCCTTTTCGAAGATGCCACGGTACTCGGTGAAGGTGGTCGCGCCGATGCACTTGAGCTGGCCGCTGGACAGCGCCGGCTTGAGCAGGTTGGACGCGTCCAGCGTGCCGCCCGAAGCGGCGCCCGCGCCGATCAGCGTGTGGATTTCGTCGATGAACAGGATGGCGTTGGGCCGGTCCTTGAGCGACTTGAGCACGCCCTTGAGGCGCTGCTCGAAATCACCACGGTACTTGGTGCCCGCAAGCAGCGCGCCCATGTCCAGCGAATAGACCACGGCTTCGGTCAGCACCTCGGGCACCTTGCCCTCGGTGATGCGCCAGGCCAGGCCTTCGGCGATCGCCGTCTTGCCCACGCCGGCCTCGCCGACCAGCAGCGGGTTGTTCTTGCGGCGGCGGCACAGGATCTGGATGGTGCGCTCGACCTCGTAGTCGCGCCCGATCAGCGGATCGATCTTGCCGTCCTTGGCCGCCTGGTTGAGGTTCAGCGTGAACTGCTCCAGGGGCGAAGCCTTTTCGTTGCGCTCGCCACCCGCGCCCTCTTCGGACTCTGCAGGGTTTTCGGCCTTGGCGGGCTCGGGCGGTTCGCCCTTCTTGATGCCGTGGGCAATGAAATTGACCACGTCCAGGCGCGTCACGCCCTGCTGGTGCAGGTAGTAGACGGCGTGCGAATCCTTCTCGCCGAAGATGGCCACGAGCACGTTGGCGCCCGTGACTTCCTTCTTGCCGTTGCCGGTGGATTGCACATGCATGATGGCGCGCTGAATCACACGCTGGAAACCCAGCGTGGGCTGTGTGTCCACCTCATCGGAGCCTGCCACCTGGGGCGTGTTGTCCTTGATGAAGTTGGACAGGGCCGAGCGCAGGTCATCGATGTTGGCTGAGCAGGCGCGCAGCACTTCCGCTGCACTGGGGTTGTCCAGCAGGGCCAGCAGCAGGTGTTCCACGGTGATGAACTCGTGGCGCTGCTGGCGCGCTTCGACAAAGGCCATGTGCAAGCTGACTTCCAGTTCCTGGGCGATCATTGATGACTCCTTTTCGCTTGCTGGGGATTATTGACTGCAACCATAAATCAGGGCGGCCCGGGTTTATTCAACAGGCTCGAACATCGCCTGCAACGGATGGCCTGCCTTCTGGGCCGCCTGCAGCACCTGTTCGACCTTGGTGGCCGCCACGTCGCGCGAGTACACGCCGCAGACGCCGCGGCCATCCAGATGGATCTTGAGCATGATCTGGGTGGCCGTTTCGCGGTCCTTACCGAAGAGTTCCTGCAGGACGATGATGACGAATTCCATGGGCGTGAAGTCATCGTTGAGCATCACGACCTGGTACATCTGCGGCGGCTGGACGCGCTGGCGTCGCCGCTCCAGCACCACGGCACCGTCATCGTCGGACACGGGCCGCACTGTAGGGATGGCAGGAGGGATCGAAGGGGGTTGGGTTGCCATGAAAATCATTCTAGCCATCGGAGCCACTGTTTTCCGGAAGGGATATGCGAGGCATGCCTGAAGAATTCAAGCGCGGTGCCCGCCCGGGCCGGCAAGCACGCACCAAAGCAGTGCCTGCTCGCCGCCATCGGGCGCTGCGCCACCTTGCGGGTTATTCGTAGACCACCTTGACCTGGGCACTGCCAGCCTGGGCGTACCAGGCCGCCAGGGCCGCATCGCTGGGATAGAAGCGGCTGGCATCGCCCAGCGCCAGCTCGCAGCTGGCCGAGCCGCGCTCGTCCTCGCAGACCAGCCCCAGGCGCACTTTCATGCCGCGTTGCAGCTCGCCGTGCTCACCCTGCTCCACCACGGCGGGGAACTGGCGCAGCAGGCCAAGCACGTCAGGCATCTTCTCGCCAACGCTGACCTGCAGGTAGCGCGCAAAGCGGCAGCGCGCGTCCGCCAGATTCCACAGCTGCTGGGCCTTCATGCGCAGGCCGCCGCTGAAATGGTCGAGCTGCAGGCGCCCGGTGATGACGACGAATTCATCGTCCTTGAGCAGTTCGCGGTAGGTGTTGAGCGTGTTCTCGTCGACCGAGGCCTCGATCACGCCCGAGCCGTCATCGATCTTGAACAGGCCCAGCCGCCCGCGCTGGCCGTTGATGGCGCGGAAGTCGCTGATGATGCCGGCCAGCGTCTGGGGCTCGCGGCTGTCGCGCAGCTCGGCCAGGGGCGTGCGCACGAAGCGGCGCACCTCCTTCTCGACCTCGTCGAACAGGTGGCCCGAGAGGTAGAAGCCCACCGCCGTCTTTTCCTGGGTCAGCCGCTCCTTCACGCCCCAGGGCAGTGCCTCGACCAGCGGCGGCTCCTGGGTGCTGGAGCCCACGGCGTCATCGCCCATCATGTCGAACAGGCCGCCCTGATTGGCGTTGGCCAGCGTCTTGTTGCCGAACTCGAAGGCATGGTCGATGGAGGCCACCAGCGACGCCCGGTTGAGCTCGATGGCGTCGAAGGCGCCGCCCTTGATCAGGGCTTCCAGCGTGCGCTTGTTCAGGCGCGTGCGGTCCACGCGCACGCAGAAGTCGGCCAGGCTCTTGAAAGGTCCCTTGTCGGCGCCGCGCGGCCCCACGCCGCGGCCTTCACGCGCCGCAACGATGGCCTCGATGGCCTGCTGGCCCGTGCCCTTGATGGCGCCCAGGCCGTAGCGGATGACCTTGTCGGTGACGGGCTCGAAACGGTACATGCCGCGGTTGACGTCCGGCGGCTCGAAGCTGATGCCCATCTTGAGCGCGTCTTCGTACAACACCTTGAGCTTGTCGGTGTTGTCCATTTCCACGGTCATGTTCCCGCAGTAGAACTCGGCCGTGTAGTGCACCTTGAGCCAGGCCGTGTGGTAGGCCAGCAGCGAGTAGGCGGCGGCGTGCGACTTGTTGAAGCCGTAGCCCGCGAACTTCTCCATCAGGTCGAAGACCTCGTCGGCCTTTTCCTCGCTGATGCCCTGCTTGGCCGCGCCCTCGCGGAAGATCCCGCGGTGCATGACCATTTCCTCGACCTTCTTCTTGCCCATGGCTCGGCGCAAGAGGTCGGCGCCGCCCAGCGAGTAGCCGCCCAGCACCTGGGCGGTCTGCATCACCTGCTCCTGGTAGACCATGATGCCGTAGGTCTCGGCCAGCACCTGCTCGACCAGCGGGTGCGGGTACTCCACCACTTCCTTGCCGTGCTTGCGCGCGACGAAGCTGGGGATCAGGTCCATGGGGCCCGGACGGTACAGCGCGTTCAGTGCGATCAGGTCTTCCAGGCGGCTGGGCTTGGCGTCGCGCAGCATGCCCTGCATGCCGCGCGATTCAAACTGGAACACGGCTTCGGTCTTGCCCTCGGAGAACAGGTGGTAGGTGCGCGCATCGTCCAGCGGGATGTTCTCGAAGGCGAAGTTCTCCTGGCCCTTGTGGCGCTTGATGATGAATTCGCGCGCGATCTCCAGGATGGTCAGCGTGGCCAGGCCCAGAAAGTCGAACTTCACCAGGCCCACGGCCTCCACATCGTCCTTGTCGTACATGGCCACGGCCGAGTCGCTGCCCGGCTGCTGGTACAGCGGGCAGAAGTCGGCGAGTTTGCCCGGAGCGATCACCACGCCGCCCGCGTGCATGCCGATGTTGCGAGTCATGCCTTCGAGCTTCTGGGCCATTTCGATCAGGGTCTTGACGTCTTCTTCTTTTTCGATGCGCTCGGCCAGCATGGGCTCGGCCTCGATGGCGTAGGTGTACTTGTCGCCCTCCTTCTTCGGGTTGGGCGGGTATTTGAGCGTGACGTGCAGGCCCGGCTTGTTGGGAATGAGCTTGGAGATGCCGTCGCAGAAGGTGTAGCTCATGTCCAGCACGCGGCCCACGTCGCGGATGGCCGCGCGCGCGGCCATGGTGCCGAAGGTGGCGATCTGGCTGACGGCGTCGCGGCCGTAGAGCTGCTTCACATAGTCGATGACGCGGTCGCGGTTGGCCTGGCAGAAGTCCACGTCAAAGTCGGGCATGGACACGCGCTCGGGGTTCAGGAAGCGCTCGAACAGCAGGTTGTATTCCAGCGGGTCCAGGTCCGTGATCTTGAGCACGTAGGCCACCAGCGAGCCCGCGCCCGATCCGCGGCCCGGGCCCACGGGGCAGCCGTTGAGCTTGGCCCACTTGATGAAGTCGCCCACGATGAGGAAGTAGCCCGGAAAGCCCATCTTGAGGATGGTGCCGATCTCGAACTCCAGCCGTTCCACGTAGCGCGGGCGCTGCGCCTCGCGCTTGGCGGGATCGGGATACAGGTGGGTCAGGCGGTCTTCCAGGCCGTTGAAGGATTCGCTGCGGAAGAACTCGTCCATGGTCATGCCGTCAGGCACGGGGAAATTGGGCAGCTGCGGCTTGCCCAGCACCAGGGTCAGGCTGCAGCGGCGCGCGATTTCCACGGTGTTGGCAATGGCGCTGGGAATGTCGGCGAACAGCGCCTGCATCTGCGCGGCGGTCTTGAAATGCTGGTCGCGCGTGAAGCGGCGCACGCGCTTCGGGTTGGCCAGAATCTCACCCTCGGCGATGCACACGCGCGCTTCGTGGGACTCGTAGTCGTCGGGGCCGAAGAACTGGATGGGGTGCGTGGCCACCACGGGCAGGTTCAGCCGCTCGGCCAGTTGCACGGCAGCCAGCACGTGCGCCTCATCGTCCTGGCGGCCGGCGCGCTGCAGTTCGATGAAGAAGCGGTGCGGGAACATGCCTGCCAGCCGCTGGGCTACGGCGGCTGCGCCTGCCTCGTCTCCGCGCATCAGCGCCTGGCCCACGGGGCCGGCCTGGGCACCGGCCAGCACGATCAGCCCCTCGCCCAGCTCCTGCAGCCAGGCCCAGGTGTGCACGGCCTGGCCCTTGACCACGTTGCGGGTCCAGCCACGGGCCAGCAGCTCGGACAGGTTGTGGTAGCCCAGCGGGCTTTGCACCAGCACGATGATGCGCGAGACGGCGGCGCCGTTCTCGCCTTCGATCTGGATTTCCGCGCCCAGCACGGGCTTGACGCCCTTGGCCCGCCCTTCGCGGTAGAACTTGACGCCGCCAAACAGGTTGTTGAAGTCTGTGACGGCCAGTGCGACCTGCCCATCCTCGGCGGCGGCCTTGACGATGGCATTGATGCGGTTGGTTCCGTCCACGACGGAGAATTCGGTGTGCAGGCGCAAATGGACAAACATATGGGCGCCATTGTAGAAAGCTCCGCAAGGCCGGGACCCGTTCACGGCCATGCCTTTGCCCCCGCCCCCGCCTGCGGGGCGGTCATCGCAGGCCGTTACAATGCTTCGGCCCGGTTGCGGGAAAATCAGGCTTTGTGCGGCCCCTCAGCGCGGCCCGCGTCCCTGCCCGCCAACCCTCTCACTGCCCTTCGATTGCCCGAGAAACGTCCACCATGCAGCGTATTCCCCTGTCCATCGTTCCCGCCATGCTGGTCGCAGGCGTTCTGACAGCCTGCTCCAGTACGCAGCAAGACCCTACTGCCAAGTGGACCCCGGACCGCATCTATACCGAGGCCCGCGACGAAGCCGCCTCCGGCGCGTTCGACAAGGCCGTTCCGCTGTTCGAGAAGCTCGAAGGCCGTGCCGCCGGCACGCCCCTGGCCCAGCAGGCCCAGCTCGACAAGGCCTATGCCCAGTACAAGAGCGGCGACAAGATCCAGGCCACCGCCACGCTGGACCGCTTCCTGAAGCTGCACCCGGCCAGCCCCGCCACCGACTACGCCCTCTACCTGAAGGGCCTGGTCAACTTCAATGACAACCTGGGCATGTTCTCCTGGCTGTCGCGCCAGGATCTGTCCGAGCGTGACCAGAAGGCCGCCAAGGACTCGTTCGAGTCCTTCCGCGAGCTGGTGACGCGCTTCCCCGAGTCGCGCTACGCCGAGGATTCGCGGCTGCGCATGCAGTACATCGTCAATTCGCTGGCGCAGTACGAAGTGCATGTGGCCCGCTACTACTACGGACGCGGCGCCTACGTGGCCGCCATCGCGCGCGCGCAGACGGCCGTCAAGGACTACCAGGGCGTGCCCGCCGTGCGCGAGGCCATGCAGATCCTGGTGAATTCATACGACGCCCTGGGCATGACGCAGTTGCGCGACGACGCGCAACGCGTGCTGACCGCCTCCTACGGCCAGGAGTCCGACCAGGACCTCACGGCAAAGCAGAAGTCGTGGTGGAAGCTGTGGTGATCTGCGGCGCAGGCTGCGCCAGCGCCTGCAGGGCCTGAACAAAGGCCGCATCGTCCACCAGAGTCCGCATGGGCGGCAGCGCGGCACGCAGCCGCCGCCCGTAACCCATGGTGGCCAACCGGGAATCACAGACCACGAGCACGCCGCGATCCGTCTCACGCCGGATCAGGCGGCCGGCGCCCTGCTTGAGCGCCATGGCGGCCTCGGGCAGCATGTAGTCGGCAAAGGCCTGCCGGCCCACGGATTCCAGACTGCGCGAACGCGCCTCGACCAGCGGATCGTCGGGCGGCGGAAACGGCAGCTTGTCGATGACCACCAGCTGCAGCGCATCGCCCGGCAGGTCCACCCCCTCCCAGAAAGTGGCCGAGGCCACGAGAATGCAGCCCCGCCCCGGGCTTGCGCCCGCGCCTTGCGTGCCCTCCTTGCCTTCTCCGGCCGCGATAAAGCGCTCGATCAAGGCCAGCTTGGGCGCCTGCCCCTGGACCAGCACATCGAGTTCACCAAACAGCCCCAGCGACTGCTGCAGCGCATCGCCTATGGCGTGCAGCGCCCGCAGCGTGGTCGTCAGCACCAGCGTGCGCCCGCCCAGGCGCTGGGCGGCATCCAGCGCCAGGCGCGCCACCTCGGTGCTGTGCGTGGCACTGCCGGCCTGGGCGAAGGGCCGGGGCACGTAGAGCGCTGCCTGCCTCGCATAGTCAAAGGGACTGTCCACGCGCAGCACCTGGGCCTCGCGCAGGCCGCAGGGCTCGGTGAACCAGCTCAGGCGCTCGTCGTCACCCAGCGTGGCCGAGGTGAAGATCCACGCGGTGCCCGATGGCTGCCGGGGCAGGCCTGCAGCTTCGGGAACGGGCGCTGGCGCGCCTCCTTCCTGTGCTTGTGGCTCGGGCTCGGGCTGTGCATCCTCTCGCTCCTGGTCTGCCGATCCCTCCTGCTCCTGCGTCAACCCCAGCAGCCGCGTGCGCATGATGTGCGCAATGGTCAGCGGAGACTCCAGCATGCGCATCTGCTGGCTGCCCAGCTCCAGCCAGCGCACCGTGTCCTGCACGGCGGCTGCGGCAAAGGTGGCCAGGCGCCGCAGCAGCTCGTTGCCGCGCTCGAACAGCCTGCGCAGTTCGGGGTCGCTGACCTGCAGTTGCACCAGCGGTTCCAGCAATGCCCGCAGGCTGCGCCCCAGTGTGACCAGGGCGGTGCGCCAGCGCTGCGCGTCCAGCCCCTGCGGCGTCACGCCCTGCCAGGGCAGGCGCCCGCCCACCGGGGGCTTGCCTGCCGCCAGTCGCAGCTCGCGCAAGGCCTGCTCCACACGTGCCGAAAGCTGCATCCAGTCGGCCATGCCGCGCGCCAGTTCCTGGCCGGCGCGCAGCACATCGCGGGCATAGCCCGTCAGTTGCTGGCCCGACAGGCTCTGGCCCGCGAACTGCACGCCGGTGTCGTTGAGCTGGTGGGCCTCGTCCACCACGACCACGCCCACGCTGGGCAGCAACTGGGCCACGCCCGACTCGCGCACATCCAGGTCGGCAAACATGAGGTGGTGGTTGATGACCACCACGTCGGCCTCCAGCGCAGCGCGGCGGGCCACGTTGACATGGCAGTCCTGCCAATGCGGGCAGTCGGAACCCAGGCAGTTGTCGCGTGTGGAAGTGACCAGGGGCAGCGCGGGCGAACGCTCGTCCAGCGCGGGCAACTCGCCCAGGTCGCCCGTACGCGTGGTGCGTGCCCATCGCTCGACCAGGGCCACGCTGCGCAGCACCTGCGGGTCCTGCGGCGCCGTGCGGCCCTGGCGCACACGCTCCAGCCGCTCCATGCACAGGTAGGCGCTGCGGCCCTTGAGGCGCGCCATGCGCAGCGGCATGCCCAACGCGGCAACGAGGCGCGGCAGATCGCGGGCATACAGCTGATCCTGCAGCGCGCGCGTGGCCGTGGACACCAGCACGCGCTGGCCGCTGAGCAGGGCCGGCACCAGGTAGGCATAGGTCTTGCCCACGCCCGTGCCGGCCTCGACCACCAGGGTCTGGCGCTGCTCGATGGCCTGGGCCACGGCCAGGGCCATGCGGGTCTGCCCCTCACGCGGCAGGAACAGCGCCTCGGCGCGCGACAACAGGCCTTGCGGGGCGAAGGCCGCCTGCACGGCGGCGGTCAGGGAATGCAAAGGGCGGGTCCGTTTGTTGAAAAAGAGAGCGCCGCCGGGGTGCGGCGGGCCAGCGCCGGGGACGGTGCTCCGATAATATGCGCCATGACATTGGTGTGCCCATCCACCGCCCCAAGAGCCCACCAAACCAGAGACCATGCAGCCAGCGTACCGACTCCAAGCCGCCACAGGCATCCATCGCGGTGACAGGCAATACCAGCAAGACCAGGTGATGCTCATGGCCCACCCCTATGTACACGGCTGCCTGCTGGGCGTGCTGGCAGACGGCATGGGCGGGCGCAGTGGCGGGCGCAAGGCCTCCGACCAGGTCATGCTCACGGCGCGCCAGCTGTTCGAGCGCTTCGAGCCGGGCAAGGAAGACTGCACGGCGCTGCTGGAGAGCATCGTCCACGAGTCGCACATGGTGATCCGGCTGACGGCCATCTCGGCCGAGCAGGAGCCGCACAGCACCATTGCCGCCTTCGTGCTGCTGCCCCAGGGCCGCTGCCACTGGGTGCATTCGGGCGATTCGCGCATCTACCACTACCAGGGCGCGACCATGGTCCACCGCACCAAGGACCACTCCTACGTCCAGTCCCTGGTGGACAGGGGAGAACTCACCGAATTCGAGGCCCATGTGCACCCCAAGTCCAACATCCTGCTGGGCTGCCTGGGCACCGAGGCCGAGCCGCCCATGAGCCACCACGTGATCGAGCATGTGCACCCGGGCACCACGCTCATGGCCTGCAGCGACGGCGTCTGGCACTACTACACGGCGGAGGAACTGGGCACCGTGCTCAACGCGCTCACGCCGCGCGAGGCCACGGAATTCCTGATCGACAAGGCACGCGTGCGCGCCCAGGGCGGGGGTGACAACCTGTCGCTGGTGGTGCTCAAGCTCGAGGCACTGGAGCCGGTGACGGCCTGACCACCCGGACTCAGGGCGCGGGAGGCGCGGGCAGTGGCGCTGCCTGCGGGCCGCGATCACGGGCGGCATCGGCGGCGCGGGCCTTGCGCTCGGCAGCCTCTTTTTGCTTGGCCTCGAACTGGGCGCGGGCGGCAGCTCGCCGCTCCTGCTCCTGCGCAGACTGGCGCTGCTCGATCTGCGCCTGGCGATCACGCTGGTGGCTGGCCTGCTGGGCTGCGCGCTGCTGTGCGTCCTGGGCACGCTGGGCCCTGATGGCCTGGGTGTCGCGCTGGGCGGCCGGTGGCCGCTCCTTGGCTTGCATGGACGAGGCGGCCTTCTGGGCCTTCTTGGCCTCGATATCCTCAAGGCGCTGGGCGGCGCGCTCCTTGCGCTCCTCGTCGTTGATCTGCAGCTCGCGTTCGCGCAGCGGCTTGTCCTGCTCGCGGGCCTCCTCGCGCGCCTGCCTGAGGCAGTCTTCCACGGCAAAGCGCTGGTAGCACTCGGACTCCAGGGCCGTGCGCCGCCTGTCGATGACGGCACGCTGGGCCGCGATCTCGGCGCGTGCGGCCCTGCGCTCGGCCTGGACCTGCTTTGCAGCCTGGGCGCGCTCCTGCCGCGCATCGGCATCGCTATCCGCGCCAGCCTCCGCAGCCATGGCCGGGCCGGCCAGCACAAGGCAGGCCAGCGCAGCACCCAGGGGAGCGGGCAGTTTCTTCAAAAGGGCGAAAGCAGAGGTAGGCAGTTTCAGCATGTACAGGTCCGGCAAACGACGCCAGCGGCCGGGACCGGCCTCAGGTCAGGCTGGTGTCCACCACACGGCGCTCCAGCGCCAGGAATTCCTTGGACTGCATCTCGTTCAGGCGCGAGACGGTACGGGGGAACTCATGGGCCAGCGGGCCCTCAGTGTAAAGCTGCTCGGGCGGCACGGCGGCCGAGATGACCAGCTTGACCCTGCGGTCGTACAACACGTCCACCAGCCAGGTGAAGCGCCGCGCGGGCGATGCCATGTTGACGGGCATATAGGGCACGTCGGACAGCAGCACGGTGTGGAACTGGCTCGCGATCTCCAGGTAGTCGTTCTGCGAGCGCGGGCCGCCGCACAGCTCGCGGAAGTCGAACCAGACCACACCACCGGCGCGGCGGCGCGCACGGATCTCGCGCGCCTCGATGTGCAGCACCGGGTCTTCGTCCTTGACTTCGGCCAGCTTGTCGAAGGTTTCGGTCATGGCCGCATCGGCCTGTGCACCCAGGGGCGTGTGATAGAGCCGGGCGTTTTCCAGCGTGCGGCGGCGGTAGTCCGTGCCGTTGTCCACGTTGACGACTTCCATGCGCTCGTTGAGCAGGTCGATGGCCGGCAGGATGCGGTCGCGGTGCAGGCCGCCCGGGTACAGCTCGTCGGGCTTGAAGTTGGAGGTGGTGACAAAGCCCACGCCGTTGGCGAACAGCGAGACCAGCAGCCGGTGCAGGATCATCGCGTCCGTGATGTCGGCCACGTGGAATTCGTCGAAGCAGATCAGCTTGTACTTCTTGGAGATGCGGGCACCCAGCACGTCCAGCGGGTTCTGCGTTCCCTGCAGCACGGCGAGCTCGCGGTGGACCTCGCGCATGAATTCGTGGAAATGCAGGCGCACCTTGCGCCTGAGCGGCACGGCGTTGAAGAAGCAGTCCATGAGAAAGCTCTTGCCGCGCCCCACCCCGCCGTACATGTAGACGCCGCGGGGAATCTCGGGATGGTTGATGAGCTTCTTGAAGGCGTTGGAGCGGCGCTGGCGGTAGACCGCCCAGTCGTCGGCACAGCGCTGCAGCGCCTCGACAGCGCGCAACTGCGCAGGATCACTGTGAAAGCCCTTGGCTACCAGTTCGGCCTCGTAGGCCTCTCGCACTGAAACGCTCATGCAGCATCAACCATTCGCTATGTATTCAGAAGCTGAAAACGCTTGCAGGGCAAGCGCTTTCAGGTCTTTGGCTTGGGCTAGATGGCTAGCCTGGCACTCAGAAATTCAGAGTGCGCTTGTCGACGGCCAGTGCCGCTTCCTTGGTGGCCTCGGACAGCGAGGGGTGGGCATGGCAGATGCGGGCGATGTCTTCGCTCGATGCCTTGAACTCCATGGCGACCACGGCTTCGGAGATCAGCTCCGAGACCATGGGGCCGACCATATGCACGCCCAGGATTTCGTCGGTCTCGGCATCGGCCAGGAACTTGACCATGCCCGTGGTATCACCCAGGGCGCGCGCGCGGCCGTTGGCCAGGAAGGGGAAGGTGCCAGCCTTGTACTTGACGCCCTGCTCCTTCAGTTGCTGCTCTGTGCGGCCCACCCATGCGATTTCGGGGCTGGTGTAGATCACCCAGGGAATGGTGCCGAAGTTCACATGGCCATGCTGGCCGGCAATGCGCTCGGCCACGGCCACGGCCTCTTCCTCGGCCTTGTGCGCCAGCATCGGGCCGCGCACCACGTCGCCCACGGCCCAGACGCCGGGCAGGCTGGTCTTGCAGTCGTCATCGACCACGACGCAGCCGCGCTCGTCCAGAGCCAGGCCCACGGCCTCGGCATTGAGGCCGGCCGTGTTGGCGGTGCGGCCGATGGAGATGATCAGCTTGTCGGCCTCCAGCGCCTGGGCTTCACCCTTGGCGTTGGTGTAGGCGATGGACACGCCCTTCTTGCCGCTCTTGATTTCGCCGATCTTCACGCCCAGCTCGATCTTCAGGCCCTGCTTGTCAAACGCCTTCTTGGCTTCCTTGGCGATCTGCTCGTCCACGGCGGACAGGAACTTGTCCATGCCTTCGAGCACGACCACTTCCGTGCCCAGGCGGCGCCAGACCGAGCCCATTTCCAGGCCGATCACGCCAGCGCCGATCAGGGCCAGCTTCTTGGGGGCCTTGCCCAGGCGCAGAGCGCCGTCGTTGGACAGGATGTTCTCTTCATCGAAGGGCACGCCGGGCAGCGCGCGGGCGCTGGAGCCCGTGGCGACCACGATCTGCTTGCCCGTCAGCACTTCCTCTTCCTTGCCGGCAACCTTGATCTCGTAGCCGCCCTCGACCGCCTTGACGAACGAGCCACGGCCGTGGAAGAAGGTGACCTTGTTCTTCTTGAACAGGTACAGGATGCCGTCGTTGTTCTGCTTCACGACCGCATCCTTGCGGGCGATCATCTTGGCCACGTCCATCTCGACCTTGCCGGTGGAGATGCCATGGTCGGCAAAGTGCAGATTGGCGTGCTCGAAGTGCTCGGACGACTGCAGCAGGGCCTTGGAGGGAATGCAGCCCACGTTGGTGCAGGTGCCGCCCGGAGCGGCGCCGCCCGCGGCGTTCTTCCACTCGTCGATACAGGCCACGTTGAAGCCCAGTTGTGCGGCACGGATGGCGGCGATGTAGCCGCCAGGGCCCGCGCCGATGACGATGACGTCGAATTGCTTGCTCATTTGTCTTCTACCTTTATCAAATCGGCGATCAGCCCCTGAGTCAAAAGGACGTACCCCGTGCTGGAGGAAATCGGAACACCAGCGTTCAGATTTTTGAAAACCGGGGTGTTCAAGGAAACCCTGCACACGGCAAGAAACGGTGCGTTGATGCAGGCATTGCCTTCATCGACCGTCAGTTTCCACTCTCCATGGGGCGAAAGAGGCAGACCGGCGAGGTCCAATACGCTCCAATTGCCAGAATCATCCTGCCTGATCCTGACGCTGGGTTTGCCAGCTTGATTTTCACAGGCCTGCTGCAGCGCAGACGCCATCTCGGCAGACGCACGAATGGACTGGCAGTCCATCCGGTAGTCGCCGATCAGTCGAGCCTGCGCTGGCTGCACCGTTGGACGGAACGTCCCGCACGATGCAAGCAGCAGTGCCGATGCCACAGTTGCCATGGCAGTCTGCAGCATGTCTTCTCTTCGATTTACAGGTCGAACAGCAGGCGCGAAGGATCTTCCAGCGCGTCCTTCATGGCCACCAGGCCCAGCACGGCTTCGCGGCCGTCGATGATGCGGTGGTCATAGGACATGGCCAGATAGTTCATCGGGCGCACCACGACCTGGCCGTTCTCGACCATGGCGCGGTCCTTGGTGGCGTGCACGCCCAGGATGGCCGACTGGGGCGGGTTGATGATGGGGGTGGACATCATCGAGCCGAAGGTGCCGCCGTTGGAGATGGAGAAGGTGCCGCCGGTCATGTCTTCAATGCCCAGCTTGCCGTCTGCCGCCTTCTTGCCGAATTCGGCAATCTTCTTTTCGATGTCGGCGAAGCTCATCTGGTCTGCATTGCGCAGGATGGGCACCACCAGGCCACGGGGCGAACCCACGGCGATACCGATGTCGAAGTAGCCGTGATAGACGATGTCGTTGCCGTCCACGGAAGCATTGAGCACGGGGTACTTCTTCAGGGCGTGCACTGCCGCCTTGACGAAGAAGGACATGAAGCCCAGCTTGGTGCCGTGTTCCTTGGTGAAGGCGTCCTGGAACTTCTTGCGCAGATCCATCACCGGGGCCATGTTCACTTCGTTGAACGTGGTCAGGATGGCGTTGGTGGACTGCGACTGCAGCAGGCGCTCGGCCACGCGGGCACGCAGGCGGCTCATGGGCACGCGCTGCTCGGGACGGCCGCTGAGGTCTTCCTTGGCAGCGGGAGCCGACACCTGGGGCAGCGCCTTGGTGGGCACGCCGGTGGGGATGACGGCAGCCGTGGACTGCACGCCGCCCTTGACGGCGGCCAGGGCGTCGCCCTTGGTCACGCGGCCATCCTTGCCGGAGCCAGCCACGTTGGCGGCCGACAGGTTGTTCTCGGCCAGCAGCTTGGCAGCGGCGGGCATGGCGACATCGCCCTTGCTGCCGCCAGTGGCAGCAGCAGCGGCGGGAGCAGCAGCAGGCGCTGCGGCAGCGGGAGCGGCGGCTGCGGCAGGAGCGGCAGCGGCCACGCCGGCCACGCCTTCGGTGTCGATCTTGGCGATCAGCTGCTCGGCCACCACGGTGGCGCCGTCACCTTGCACGATCTCGGCCAGCACGCCAGCGGCGGGTGCGGGCACTTCGAGCACGACCTTGTCGGTTTCGATTTCGATGAGGATCTCATCGATTGCAACCGCTTCGCCGGCCTTCTTCTTCCAGGTCAGCATGGTGGCCTCAGCGATGGACTCGGACAGCTGGGGAACTTTGACTTCAACGATAGCCATTTGTGATTCTTTCCAAAAGTGTTCTGTACTGATACGTAGCGGGTGGGGGCTGCCTTACTTGTTCAGGACAAAACCCTTGAGCTTGGAGAACGCGCCTTCCACCAGGGCCTTTTGCTGCTCCTGGTGCAGGTGTGCGTAACCCACGGCGGGCGATGCCGAGGCAGCGCGGCCGGAGTAGCCCAGCTTCTGGCCATCGAGCATGTTCTCGTGGATGTAGTGCTGCACGAAGAACCAGGCGCCCTGGTTCTGCGGCTCGTCCTGGCACCAGACGATCTCGGTGGCGTTGCCGAACTTCTTGAGTTCAGCGGCGAAGGCCTTGTGCGGGAAGGGGTACAGCTGTTCGACGCGGATGATGGCGACGTCCTTGCTTTCCTTCTCGGCGCGCTTCTTGACCAGGTCGTAGTAGACCTTGCCCGAGCATGCGATCACGCGCTTGACCTTGGCCGCGTTCTTCACGACGGCTTCGTCCTGCTCGGGGATCACGGTCTGGAAACCACCGCTGGTGAACTCGGACAGCGGCGAGGTCGCATCCTTGTTACGCAGCAGCGACTTGGGCGTCATGATGACCAGCGGCTTGCGCAGCGGGCGCACCATCTGGCGACGCAGCACGTGGAAGATCTGGCTGGCCGTGGTGGGCTGCACGATCTGCATGTTGGCGTCGGCGGCCAGCTGCATGAAGCGCTCCAGGCGTGCCGAGCTGTGCTCGGGGCCCTGGCCTTCATAGCCGTGCGGCAGCATCAGCGTCAGGCCGTTGATGCGGCCCCACTTGACTTCACCGGAGGCGATGAACTGGTCGATCACCACCTGGGCGCCGTTGGCGAAGTCGCCGAACTGGGCTTCCCAGATCACCAGGGTGTTGGGATCGTTCGACGCGTAGCCGTACTCGAAGCCCAGCACGGCCTCTTCGGACAGGATGGAGTCGATGACGGTGAACGGAGCCTGGCTGTCGGCCACGTTCTGCAGCGGGATGTAGGTGCCTTCGCTCCACTTTTCACGCTTTTGGTCATGGATGACCGAGTGGCGGTGGGTGAAGGTGCCGCGGCCGCAGTCCTCGCCCGACAGGCGCACGGGGTAGCCCGATGCGACCAGCGATGCGAAGGCCATGTGCTCGCCCATGCCCCAGTCCACGTTGACATCGCCGCGGCCCATGGCTGCGCGGTCGTCATAGACCTTCTTGACCAGCGCGTGCGGGGTCACGGTCTCGGGGATCGTGGTGATGCGTTCGGCCAGGCGCTTCCATTCGGTCAGCGGGATGGCGGTGTCGCCAGCGTCGGTCCAGGTCTTGCCCAGGAACGGGCTCCAGTCCACGGCGTACTTGCTCTTGAAGTTCGTCAGCACCGGGTCCACGGTGTGGCGGCCTTCGTCCATGGCGGCGCGGTAGGCCTTGGCCATGTCGTCGCCCAGCGATTCGCCCAGGCCTTGCGTGGCCAGCTTGTCGGCGTACAGCTTGCGGGTGCCGGGGTGGGCGCCGATCTTCTTGTACATCAGCGGCTGGGTCAGGGCAGGCGTATCCTGCTCGTTGTGGCCCAGCTTGCGGAAGCAGACGATGTCCACGACCACGTCCTTGGAGAATTCCATGCGGAATTCCAGCGCCAGCTGCACGGCCAGTGCCACGGCTTCCGGATCATCGCCGTTCACGTGCAGCACGGGCGACTCGATCATCTTGACGATGTCGGTGCAGTACAGCGTGGAGCGGGTGTCGCGCGGATCGGAGGTGGTGAAGCCGATCTGGTTGTTGATGATGATGTGCACCGTGCCGCCCGTGGTGTAGCCACGGGTCTGGGCCAGCGCCAGGGTTTCCTGGTTCACGCCCTGGCCGGCAAAGGCGGCATCGCCGTGCACCAGCACGGGCAGCACCTGCTTGCCGTGCGGGTCGTCGCGGCGGTCCATGCGCGAGCGCACCGAGCCTTCGACCACGGGGTTGACGATTTCCAGGTGCGAGGGATTGAAGGCCAGCGACAGGTGGACAGGGCCGCCAGCGGTGGACACATCGGAGCTGAAGCCCTGGTGGTACTTCACGTCGCCCGAGGGCAGATCTTCGGGAGCGGTGTGATCGAACTCGGCGAACAGGTCCTTCGGCATCTTGCCCAGGGTGTTGACCAGCACGTTCAGGCGGCCGCGGTGGGCCATGCCGATCACGACTTCCTGCACGCCCTTCTGGCCGGCAGCGTTGATCAGCTCGTCCATGGCGACGATGAAGCTTTCGCCACCTTCCAGCGAGAAGCGCTTTTGGCCGACGTACTTGGTGTGCAGGTAGCGTTCCAGGCCTTCGGCAGCCGTCAGGCGGTCGAGGATGCGCTTTTTCTGGTTGGCGTCAAAGCTGGGCTTGGTACGGCTGGTTTCCAGCTTTTGCTGCCACCAGCGCTTTTGCGTCTGGTCGGTGGCATACATGTACTCGGTGCCCAGGGTGCCGCAGTAGGTCTCGCGCAGCGCGTTCATCAGCTCGCGCAGCGACATGCTTTCCTTGCCGAAGAAGGTGTTGCTCGTGTTGAACACCGTTTCCTGGTCGGCATCGGTGAAGCCGTAGAACGACGGCTCCAGCTCGGGAATTTCGGGGCGCTCGGTGCGCTTGAGGGGATCGAGATCGGCCCAGCGTGCGCCGACATTGCGGTAGGCGGCGATCAGCTGCTGGACGGCGGTGCGCTTGCGGCCCAGCTCGGAGTCGGCGCCGGAGGCCACGACCACCTTGGTGCCGCCTTGCTTGGCGCGCTCGGCGAAAGCGTTGATGACGGGCTGGTGCGGGACGTCCTTGGAGTCCGTGCCGTCGACTGCGGGCACATGTTGCAGTGCATCAAAGTACTCGCGCCAGGAATCCGGCACGCTACCGGGGTTGGCCAGGTAGTTCTCGTACATTTCTTCGACGTAGGGGGCATTGCCGCCGAAGAGGTAAGTATTGCCTTGATAGGCTTGGTAGACCGACGTCTGATCGCTCATATTGCGCTGACCTCCGCCTCCCTGAAGGAGGCATTAGCTGGTTTGTAGAACCTTCCGCGACACGGCTGTACCGATTGGCGGATGCGACTGTGGCTGGGGAAGGGCCTGGTTGCGACCGCCATTGTGCCACCGTTCAAACATCGCAGCAGGGCAGTTACCAAGCGATTACCTGGACCCTCCGGGAGTTCCCGCAGTCGCGTACATTGGCGCATCTTCCGAACGGACCGACAGATGAACCTGCTGCCCTTACACAAACGCACTTTCATGCTGCTGCTGATCGCGGCGACCATAGGCTTCGGTGCCGTGCTCTGGGAATTCATGGGGGCCATCTTCTGGGGCGTCGCCCTGGCCATCCTGTTCTCGCCGCTGCACCGGCGCCTGCTGGCGCGCATGCCCCGGCGCACCAATCTCGCCGCCCTGTCCACCCTGCTGCTGTGCCTGGTCGTGGCCATCCTGCCGCTGGCGCTGATCGGCGCCTCGCTGGTGCGCGAGGCCTCGTTGATCTATGAGCGCGTCAACAGCGGCAACCTGGATGCAGGCACCTATCTGCAACAGATCATGGACGCCCTGCCCTCCTGGGTCACACCCTGGCTGGAGAGGTTGCACCTGGGCTCGCTGGCCGAGCTGCAGGACAAGCTGTCCAGCATCGCCATGCAGGCATCCAAGCTGGCCGCCACCAAGGCGCTGGGCATAGGCCAGAACACGTTCGGCTTCCTGGTGGGCTTTTGCGTGATGCTGTACCTGCTGTTTTTCCTGCTGCGCGACGGCCGTGACCTGACACAGCGCATCCGCATGGCCATTCCGCTGCAGGCCGACCACAAGGCCGAGCTGTCGAGCAAGTTCACCACCGTGATCCGTGCCACCGTCAAGGGGAACCTGGCCGTGGCGGCCGCCCAGGGCGCGCTGGGCGGGCTGATCTTCTGGATTCTGGGCATCCAGGGACCCGTGCTGTGGGGCGTGGTGATGGCCTTCCTGTCGCTGCTGCCCGCCGTGGGCGCCGGCCTGATCTGGGCACCCGTGGCCATCTACTTCCTGGCCACCGGCGCCATGGGCAAGGGCCTGATCCTGATCGCCTACGGCGTGCTGGTGATCGGCCTGGTGGACAACGTACTGCGCCCCTTGCTGGTGGGCAAGGACACGAAGATGCCCGACTACATCGTGCTGATCTCGACGCTGGGCGGCATGGCTCTCTTCGGACTGACGGGTTTTGTGATAGGCCCCGTGATCGCGGCCCTGTTCATGGCAATCTGGGACATGTTCTCGCGCATGCAAGTGCAAGATGAGGAAAAGCGCCGCCAACTTGCCCAGGCAGGTTTGGCGCATGCTGAATATCAGACATCGGATGATATGGACCTCAAGCAAGCACCGCACGATCCGCGCCCGCCGGCACGCTGAGCCTGCTCCGGCCCCTCCCTCTGGAAGGGGCCGGAAATCCATTTTCAGGCATTCAATGGGTGCAAATGGATCGCATTCGCGCAATAGCCTGGATCCATCGACCTCATTCATCCACTCAATGAATGGCGGATTGATATAAAACAAAATGTCCGAAGCCCTGAATCCAGATAATCATTTCAACTGATGATCCCGCCGGGCGGCGCCCCGGCAAGCCCCGCGCAGCAAGGCCTGGCGTGGAGCTTTCGCGCGAATGCCGCACAGGCCGACTCAGGATTAAGGGTTATTTCCCGGATTGATTCCGGGGTGCACTCGTAGAATTTGCTTACAAGCGTCAATTTCTATTAGAAGGTACCCCACATGGTCCAATTCTCCAGACGCCAGTTCATGAAAGTGACTGGTTCGACTCTGGCCGGATCCAGCCTGGCGTTGATGGGCTTCTCGCCCACTGCCGCCCTGGCTGAAGTGCGCCAGTTCAAGCTGGCCGCCACCACGGTCACCCGCCAGACCTGTACCTACTGCTCGGTAGGCTGCGGCATCCTGATGTATTCGCTGAGCGACGGCGCCAAGAACGCCAAGCTGTCGGTGATCCACGTCGAGGGCGATCCGGACCACCCCGTCAACCGCGGCACGCTGTGCCCCAAGGGCGCATCGCTGCTGGACTTCGTCCACAGCCCGCACCGCCTGAAGTACCCCGAGTACCGCGCCCCCGGCTCCAACGAGTGGAAGCGCATGTCCTGGGACGAGGCGCTGACGCGCATCACCAAGCTGCTCAAGGACGATCGCGACGCGAACTTCGTCGAGCAAAACGACAAGGGCCAGACGGTGAACCGCTGGCTGACCACCGGCATGCTGGCCGCCTCGGCCTCCAGCAACGAAGCCGGTTACGTCACACACAAGGTTGCCCGTTCCTGGGGCCTGCTCGCACTCGATAACCAAGCACGTGTCTGACACGGCCCGACGGTGGCAGGTCTTGCCCCGACGTTTGGCCGTGGAGCGATGACGAACCATTGGGTCGACATCAAGAACGCGGACGTTATCCTGATCATGGGCGGCAATGCCGCTGAAGCACATCCCTGCGGTTTCAAGTGGGTGACCGAAGCGAAGGAGCACAACGGTGCGCACTTCATGGTGGTCGATCCGCGCTTCAACCGCTCCGCCTCCGTGGCCGATTTCTATGCCCCCATCCGGTCGGGCTCGGACATCGTGTTCCTGGGTGGCGTGATCAACTATCTGCTGACGAACGACAAGATCCATCACGAATACGTGAGGAACTACACCGACTTCTCGTACATCGTGAAGGAGGAGTTTGCGTTCGACGAAGGCATCTTCTCGGGCTACGACCCGCAGACACGCAAATACGACAAGTCCAGCTGGGACTATGAGCTCGACGCCGACGGCTACGTGAAGGTGGACGCCAGCCTGCAGCATCCGCGCTGCGTGTACCAATGGCTCAAGCGCCACTACGCCAGCTACACGCCCGAGAAGGTGGAGAGCGCCTGCGGCACGCCCAAGGAAAAATTCCTGCACGTGTGCGAGAAGCTGGCATCGACCGCCGTGCCGGGCCGCGTCGCGACCATCCTGTACGCACTGGGCTGGACACAGCACACCACGGGCGCGCAGATCCTGCGCACGGGCGCCATGGTCCAGCTGCTGCTGGGCAATATCGGCGTGGCCGGTGGCGGCATGAACGCGCTGCGCGGGCACTCCAACATCCAGGGCCTGACGGACCTGGGCATCCTGTCGGCCTCGCTGCCCGGCTACCTGACGCTGCCCAACGAAGGCGAGCAGGACTACCAGAAGTACATCGACGCGCGCACGCCCAAGGCCATGCGCCCGGGCCAGATGAACTACTGGTCGAACACGCCCAAGTTCCACGTGAGCCTGATGAAGGCCTGGTGGGGACCGGCGGCCACGGCCGAGAACAACTGGGCCTTCAACTACCTGCCCAAGCTGGACAGGCAGTACGACATGCTGCAGGTGTTCGACCTGATGGCGCAGGGCAAGATCAACGGCTACATCGCCCAGGGCTTCAACCCGCTGGCGGCCCTTGCGAACAGCAACAATGTGCGCGAAGGCCTCAAGAAGCTGAAGTTCCTGGTGATCATGGACCCGCTGGTCACCGAAACGTCGGAGTTCTGGCAGAACCACGGCGAGTTCAACGACGTGGATCCGGCATCAATCCAGACCGAGGTGTTCCGCCTGCCCACGACCTGCTTTGCCGAGGAAGACGGCGCCGTCGTCAGCTCCTCGCGCGTACTGCAGTGGCACTGGAAGGCGGCCGAGCCCCCGGGCGAGGCCAAGACCGACATCGCCATCATGTCGGCCCTGCACCTGCGCCTGAAGCAGGCCTATGAGAAGGACGGCGGCAAGTTCCCCGAGCCGATCACCAAGCTGTGGTGGCCCTATGCCCATGCCGATCATCCGACCTCGGAAGAGATCGCCAAGGAGTACAACGGCCGCGCCCTGGTGGACCTGTTCGACCCCAAGGACCCGACCAAGCTCATCCGCAAGGCCGGCGAGCAGCTGGCCGGCTTCGGCGAGATGCGCGACGACGGCACGACGATGGGCGGCTGCTGGATCTGGGCAGGCTGCTGGACCTCGTCCGGCAACCAGATGGCCCGGCGCGACAACAGCGACCCCACGGGCATAGGCAACACGCTGAACTGGGCCTGGGCCTGGCCGGCCAACCGCCGCGTGCTCTACAACCGCGCCTCCTGCGACCGCAACGGCCAGCCGTTCGATCCCAAGCGCACGCTGATCCGCTGGAACGGCAAGAACTGGGGCGGTGCCGACGTGCCCGACATGGGCCCGACCATGCCGCCGGAGACCACCGATCCGTTCATCATGAACCCCGAGGGCGTGGCGCGCTTCTTCGCCCGCAAGGGCATGAACGAGGGACCGTTCCCCACCCACTACGAGGCCTTTGACAACCCGCTGGGATACAACCCCATGTATCCCGACAACAAGCTGGCAGTCATCAACCCGGCCACGCGGATCTTCGACTCCGTCAAGGATTCGGCGGGCTCGCCCAGCGAGTTCCCGCACGTGGGCACGACGTACCGCCTGACCGAGCACTTCCACTACTGGACCAAGCACGTTCAGCTGAACAACATCGTTCAGCCCGAGCAGTTCGTGGAAATCGGCGAGGCGCTGGCCAAGGAGCTGGGCATCGAGACCGGCCAGCATGTGAAGGTCAGCTCCAAGCGCGGCTTCGTCAAGGCAGCCGCCGTGGTGACCAAGCGCATCAAGCCCATGAAGATCGATGGCAAGACCATCCACCACGTGGGCGTGCCCATTCACTGGGGCTTCTCGTCGACGGGCCGCAAGGGCTACATGGCCAACAACCTGACGGCATCGGTGGGCGATGGCAACAGCCTTACCCCGGAATCCAAGACCTTCCTCGTGAAGGTG
Organism: Delftia sp. JD2; assembly: GCF_001682645.1. Classification (NCBI taxonomy): domain Bacteria; kingdom Pseudomonadati; phylum Pseudomonadota; class Betaproteobacteria; order Burkholderiales; family Comamonadaceae; genus Delftia; species Delftia sp. JD2. Next base: position 114,502 of record NZ_LFJT01000008.1, on the reverse strand, counting down.
GAAAAGGTTTAAGGAGCAGCTGATGTCATCAACCATGTCTCTCGATATCAAGCGTCGCTCGGCCACGACGACGCCTGCTCCCAGTGCGCGCGAAACGCACAGCGGCGAGGTGGCCAAGCTCATCGATGTCTCCAAGTGCATCGGGTGCAAGGCCTGCCAGACCGCCTGCATGGAGTGGAACGACCTGCGCGACGAAATCGGAACCTGCGCGGCCGGCGTCTATGACAACCCGACCGATCTGACCGATCAGTCGTGGACCGTCATGCGCTTTACCGAGTACGAGAACGAAGCGACCGGCAACCTGGAGTGGCTGATCCGCAAGGACGGCTGCATGCACTGCGAGGACCCGGGCTGCCTGAAGGCCTGCCCTTCGCCGGGCGCCATCGTGCAGTACAGCAACGGCATCGTGGACTTCCAGCAGGACCAGTGCGTGGGCTGCGGCTACTGCGTCACAGGCTGCCCGTTCAACATCCCGCGCATCTCCAAGAAGGACCACAAGGCCTACAAGTGCACGCTGTGCTCGGACCGCGTGGCCGTCGGCCGCGAGCCTGCCTGTGTCAAGACCTGCCCCACGGGCGCCATCATGTTTGGCACCAAGGAGGCGATGAAGGACCAGGCCGAGCACCGCATCGGCGACCTCAAGCGGCGCGGCTATGCCGAAGCCGGCCTGTATGACCCGCAGGGCGTGGGCGGCACCCATGTGATGTACGTGCTGCATCACGCGGACAAGCCTTCGCTGTACAAGGGCCTGCCCGACGACCCGAAGATCAGCCCCATGGTGTCCCTGTGGAAGGGCGTTGCCAAGCCGCTGGCCATGGCCGCGCTGGGCGCAGCTGCCGTCGGCAGCCTGTTCCACTACATCACCAAGGGCCCGAACGACGTGTCCAAGGAACTGGAAGACGAAATGGACCGCAAGGACCAGGAAGCCGCTGAAAAGGAGGCCCGCCGATGAAACGCAATCCACGTGACCTGGTGCGCTACAACGCATCGGAGCGTGCCAACCACTGGGTGGTCGGCATCTGCTTCATCCTGCTGGCGCTGTCGGGCCTGGCGTTCTTCCACCCGGCCTTCTTCCCGCTCACGCAGCTGTTCGGCGGCGGGCCGTGGACGCGCATCCTGCACCCCTACATCGGGGTGGTGATGGCGCTGTTCTTCATCATTATGGCGCTGCGCTTCTGGCGCCTGAACGTGGTCGAACCTCGCGACATCGAGTGGCTCAAGAACGTCAACAAGATGATCGACGGCGATGACCACGACATGCCCGAGCAGGGCAAGTACAACGGCGGCCAGAAGCTGCTGTTCTGGGGCCTGGTCATCGGCATGCTGGCGATCACCGTGACCGGAGCGCTCATGTGGCGCGCCTGGTGGACGCTGCCCGTCAACGTGGTGCGCGCCGCCTCGGTGGTGCATGCCATTGCGGGCGTGTGGATGATCGGCCTGATCATCATGCACGTGTACGCGGCCATCTGGACCCGGGGCACCATCCGCGCCATGCTGTACGGCACGGTGACGCGGGCCTGGGCCAAGCAGCATCATCGGGGGTGGTATCGCAAGATGACCGGGGATAATGACTGACACCCCCTGAGCGGCTTACGCCGCTTCCCCCTCTCTACTCGCTGCGCGAGGGAGGGGGACGGCACCCTCGGTGCGGGGCGGCCCTTCCTCGGTGCCCCCCCGCCTTGGGCCGCGCCAGTTTTCACAGACATGGCGTCATACTAGGCATCAGCCTGAGCACCCAGCCGCCCAGCGATCCGGGCGGCTGTTTTTTTGGGATTCATTCCAATGCAACGCATTCTTCAACCTGGCGATATCGAGTCGCTGGACCACACCAGTTTTCCGCGCGTGCTGCTGCCGCAGTTGCCGGGGCTGTTCGTCGAGCGGGCGGCACGGCTTCGGCAGCTGGCCGAGGGCAATCCGATTGCCGATTACCTGCGGTTCGTGGCGCAGATCGTGGACGCACAGGCCAAGGCGGCCGGGCAGTTGACGCTGGCCGCGCCCGATGCGGCGCTGATTGCGCGGGCGCAGGAGCATTCGATGCCGCTGCTGCCTGCCGCCGACCATATCGATGCCGCCTGGCACGGCGTGCTGGACCGCATGCTCGATGCCCTGTCGGGCGCCGATGGCCTGCCTGCGCCGCTGCAGCCGCTGCTGCAGGAGCTGCGCGCGCTGGACACGGCCGGGCGTGACGAGATCGCGCAGCGGCTGCTGCAAAAGGAAGTGGCGGCCCGCCACGTGGGCATGGCGCCTTTTGTGATGGCTGCGCTGCAGGTGGTGTTTGCCACGCGCGCCAGCGGCCTGAGCGCACGCGACGTGCCCTATACCGATCCCGCCTCGATCTGCCCCGTCTGCGCCAGCGAGCCCGTGGCCAGCGTGCTGCGCATTGGCGGCAAGGCCGCAGGCCACCGCTACCTGCACTGCGGCACCTGCTGCACGGAGTGGCACATGGTGCGCGTCAAGTGCTCGCACTGCGAGTCGACCAAGGGCGTCGAGTACCAGGGCATCGATGGCGCAGGCGATACCGTGCTGGCCGAGACCTGCGAGGAATGCGGCAGCTACCGCAAGGTGGTCAACCAGGAAAAGGACCCGATGGCCGAGCCCCTGGCCGACGACCTGGCCTCGCTGATGCTGGACCTGCTGATGGGCGAGGAGACGCGCTTTCAGCGCGCCAGCGCCAATCCCCTGCTCTACGTGGCCTTTGCCGAGGAGCAGGACGAGGCCGGCGACGCGCTGATCGACCCCGCCACGCCTGCTGCCTGAACCTTTCGCACGCCATGACCGATACCGCCGCCACCTCTGCCGCATCCCCTGCCGCCTCCCCTGCCCCGTCCGCGCTGCGCCTGCCTGCCGTGGACAAGGTGCTGCTGAGCGCCGACATGCTCGCGCTGCGCGAGCGCCACGGCCTCGATGCCTGCACCCAGGCCGTGCGCGAATCCCTGGCGCAGATGCGAGCCGATGCGCAGGAGCGGCTGCGGTCGGGCGAGCCCGATGCAGGCGCGCCCGGCATCACTGAGGTGGTCCAGGCGGCCGGCCTGCGCCTGGCGCGGCGCTTTGCGCCCCGGCTGCGCACGGTCTTCAACCTCACGGGCACGGTGCTGCACACCAACCTGGGCCGCGCCCTGCTGCCGCAGGAGGCGGTGGACGCCGTGGTGGCCGCCATGACGGCGCCGGCCAACCTGGAGTACGACCTGGAAGACGGCGGCCGTGGCGACCGCGACGACCTGATCGAATCCCTGGTCTGCGAACTCACGGGTGCCGAGGCCTGCACCGTCGTCAACAACAATGCCGCCGCCGTGCTGCTGACCCTGGCCACGCTGGCGGCCGGGCGCGAGGTCATCGTCTCGCGCGGCGAGCTGGTGGAGATCGGCGGCGCCTTCCGCATTCCCGACGTGATGACGCGCGCAGGCGCCACCCTGGTCGAGGTGGGCACCACCAACCGCACCCATGCGCGCGACTACGAAGGCGCTGTCGGCGAACACACAGGCCTGCTCATGAAGGTGCATTGCAGCAACTACGCCATCACCGGCTTCACCAAGGCCGTGAGCGACGCGGAGGTGGCATCCATTGCCCATGCGCACGGCCTGCAGATGGTGGTGGACCTGGGCAGCGGCACCCTGGTCGATCTGCGCGAATGGGGCCTGCCCTACGAGGTCACGGTGCGCGAGACCATCGAGTCGGGCGCCGACATCGTCACCTTCAGCGGCGACAAGCTGCTGGGCGGCCCGCAGGCCGGCCTGATCGTGGGCCGCAAGGACCTGATCGCCCGCATCAAGAAACATCCGCTCAAGCGCGCACTGCGCGTGAGCAAGCTCACCCTGGCCGCGCTGGAGCCCACGCTGCGCCTGTACCTGCACCCCGAAAAGCTGGCCGAGCGCCTGACCACGCTGCGCCTGTTCACACGCCCCCAGGCCGACATGCAGGCCCGCGCGCAGGCCCTGCAGCCGCTGGTGCAGCAGGCGCTGGGCAGCCGCTATGTGGTGGAAACCGCCGAGATGAACAGCCAGATCGGCAGCGGCGCCCTGCCCGTGGAAAACCTGCCCAGCTGGGGCCTGCGCCTGCATCCGGCCGACGGTCGCCAGGCCGGCCGCCAGCTCACCCGGCTTGAAGCAGGCCTGCGCGGCCTGCCCCGCCCCGTCATCGGCCGGCTGCATGAAGACGCTCTGTGGCTGGACCTGCGCTGCCTGGAGGCAGCCGACGAGCCGGCCTTCACCGAACAGCTGCCGCTGCTGCACATCGCCTGAGGACGAACGCATGATCATCGGCACCGCCGGCCACATCGACCACGGCAAGACCACCCTGGTGCGCGCGCTCACGGGCGTGGACACCGACCGACTCAAGGAAGAGAAGGCGCGCGGCATCTCCATCGAGCTGGGCTATGCCTACACGCCGCTGCCCAATGGCGAGGTGCTGGGCATCATCGACGTACCCGGCCACGAAAAATTCGTGCACACCATGGCCGCAGGCGCCGTGGGCATAGACCACGCCCTGCTGGTGGTGGCGGCCGACGACGGCGTCATGCCGCAGACGCGCGAGCACCTGGACATCCTGCAGCTGCTGGGCGTGCGCGAAGCCACCGTGGCGCTGACCAAGGCCGACCGCGCCACGCCCGAGCGGCTGCAGCAGGTGCGCGCCGAGATCGGGGCCCTGCTGGCCCCCACGCCGCTGGCCGGCGCGCCGGTCTTCCCTACCGCGGCAGCCCTGCCTGACGACGCAGGCGTGGCGCAGTTGCGCGAGCACCTCATGGCGCGCGCCCAGTCCATTCCCGCGCGGGCCAGCGACGGACTGTTCCGCCTGGCCGTGGACCGCAGCTTCACGCTGCCTGGCCAGGGCACCGTGGTCACGGGCACCGTGTTCGGCGGCCAGGTGAAAGTGGGCGACACGCTGGTGCACTCGGCCTCGGGCACCGAGGTGCGCGTGCGCAGCCTGCATGCCCAGAACCAGGCCAGCGAACAGGGCCTGGCCGGCCAGCGCTGCGCGCTCAACCTGTCGGGCATTGCCAAGGAAGCCATCACGCGCGGCGACTGGATCGCCGACGCACGGCTGCTGCAGGCCAGCGACCGGATCGACGTGCGCCTGCAACTGCTGGCCGATGCGCCATCACTGGCCCAATGGACGCCTGTGCATGTGCACATCGGTACGGCGCGCTGCACGGCCCACGTGGCCCTGCTGCAGGACCAGCCGCTGGGCCCGGGCGAACAGGCCATCGTCCAACTGGTGCTGGACATGCCCGTACATGCCCAACCAGGCGACCGGCTCATCGTGCGCAATGCCCAGGCCAGCCGCACCATTGCCGGCGGCAGCGTCATTGATCCCTTTGCACCCGCACGCAAGCGCCGCAGCCCCGAGCGCACGGCCTATCTGCAGGCGCTGGAATCGCTGATTGCCACCGGGGACGCCAGCGCGCTGGTGCAAGGCGCGGCGCACGGCATTGCCACGTCGCAGCTCATGCGCCTGACGGGCCGCGCATCGGTGGCCACGGATGCCCGCCTGCACCGCCTCCCCTTGGCCGAGGGCGATACGCTGCTGCTGGGCGAGGCACGCTTGCAGCAGCTGCGCAACCAGGTGCTGGACAGCATGGCGCGCTTCCACGACAAAAGCCCCGACGAGCCCGGCGTGAACGCCGCACGCCTGCGCCGCATGGCACTGTCGGGCCTGGTGCATGCAGGGCATGACGCGCTGTGGAAGGGCCTGCTGCAAGCCCTGCTGCAGGACGGCAGCCTGGCCGCCAGCGGCGCCTGGCTGCACCTGCCCGGCCACAGCGTGCAGCTGTCGGACAGTGAAAAGCAGATCGCCCAGAAACTGCTGCCGGCCATCGAGGCCGGCCGCTACGACCCTCCCTGGGTGCGCGACCTGGCCCGCGACAGCGCCACCGGCGAGGAAACCGTGCGCCAGCTGCTGCGCAAGCTCGCACGCCAGGGCCAATTGTTCCAAGTCACCAAGGACCTGTTCTACACGGCAGCCCGCATGGACGAACTCGCGGCCCTGGTCCGCGAGCTGGCCTCCTCCACCCCCAACGCCGAAATCCAGGCCCACGCCTTCCGCGACGCCACCGGCCTGGGCCGCAAACGCGCCATCCAGATCCTCGAATTCTTCGACCGCATCGGCTACACCCGCCGCCTGCGTGACGCCCACCTGCTGCGCCCCGATGTGCAGTGGACCACTGGTGCCACAGCAAGAATTTGAGGCAAGGGGCCGCTACAATGGCGAGCTTTGCTTCGCCACGGCGCCAGCAACCGGCGCGGCCCAAGGCGAGAGACACCGAGCAAGGGCCGCCCCGCCGCAAGGGTGTCGTCCCCCTCCCCCGCGAAGCGGGTAGAGAGGGGGAAGCGGCGTAAGCCGCTCAGGGGGAGCTTCAAGCCAGAAGGAAAGCATACGCACCCGGTGGTGCGCCCGGGCTTCAAACCCGGTCAGGGGCGTCAGCCGCTCCTGGGTAGGTTCGACTCCTGCTGCTTTCCGCCAATCCCCCGACTCTGATTCCAGCCAGGTTCCGGCTATTGCAAGGGCACGACGATGGCCACGCGGCGGTTCTCCGCCGCATCGCTGGGCACCACGGGCATGGCGCGGCCCAGGCCCTTGACCTCGATATCCTGGCGCGCCAGGCCAGCTTCGGCCAGCACATCGGCCACGGCCTCTGCGCGGCGCAGCGACAGGCGCATGTTGTAGGCATCGCTGCCGCGATCGTCCGTATGGCCTTCCACGCGCAGCCGCTCGATGCCCACGCCCTTGAGGGCACGGCCCAGCTCCAGCACCTTGGTACGCGCCTGGGCGCCGACTTCGGCCGAATCAAAGCCGAACAGCAGCTTGCCCGACATCTGCAGCTCCCAGCCCTGGTCTGCCTGCGCAAAGCCCTGGCTGCGCAGCAACTGCTGCTGTTCTTCGGTCAGCCCCGGTGCCTTGGCCGGCGCCTGCGGCACCGTCTGGCAACCTGCCAGCGCAAGGGCCAGCACTGCGGCCGCACCTGCGCCGCACATCCGGATCCAGCTCCGTCGTTTCAACATGTCATCCTCCTGTGATTCGCTCGGCCTGGCGCATGGCCTTGGCCTGGTACATGGCCTGGTCTGCATGGCGCATCAGCGTCTCCATGCTCTGGCCATGCTTGGGAAAAAGTGCGACGCCCGCGCTGACCGAAGGCTGCAGCACCACGCCGTCGCCAACGACCAGGGGCTCGCGCATGGCGGCCTCTATCTTGTCCTGCACCATCTGCGCGTCGCCACCGCCGCCGATGGGATAGAGCAGGATGGCGAATTCGTCGCCACCCAGGCGGGCGACCAGATCGGTCTCGCGCACCTGCGAGCGCAGCCGGGCACCCACCGCCTTGAGCAGCACATCGCCCACGGCATGGCCGTAGGCATCGTTGACCTGCTTGAAGCGGTCGTTGTCCAGAAACAGCACGGCCAGCTTCTGCCCGCTCTCCGCCGCACTGTCCAGCGCCTGCTGCAGTCGCTGCTCGAAATGCAGGCGGTTGGCCAGCCCCGTGAGGCTGTCGCGCGAAGCCTGCCGCTCCAGCGCCGAATTTTGCTGCTGCAGCCGCTCATGGCGCGTCTGCAGCTCGGCCAGCAGGGCGTTGAAGTTGTCGCCCAACTCCCGCAGCTCGGCAATGCGCGCCAGCGGCACGCGCTGGTCCATGGATCGGTCATGGCGCACGGCCCGGGCCACGCGCGCCAGCTGCTGCAGCGGCTCGGCAATGTCGCGCAGCATGCGGCGCGACTGGCGCAGGCCCACATAGCCGCTGACACCCACGCACAGCACCAGCACGATGAAACCTGCGCCCAGGAAGCGGACCAGGCCCACGCCATCGCTGGCCAGCTGCACACTGCCGACCAGCCTGCCGTCCTGGCGCACATCGGCCTCGGCGCGCGGCAGGCCAATGCCCACGGCCAGCAGCTCCCCGATGCTGGACAGCGCCGAGCCACCATGGCCCGACCACCGCACGAACGGGCGGCCCTCGGCATCGAAGACCTCGGCATGGGCCACGCCTTCGCCACGCAGCAGCTGGTCCAGCACGCGGGCGGCCTCGTCGCGGTCACCGAAGACCAGCGATGCCTCGACCGTATAGGCCAGCGAACGGGCCACCAGATGCAGGTTGTTGGACAGGTACAGACGCAGGGTGGCCACGCCGACGATAAGCAGCAGCGCCCCCGCCAGCGCGATGGCCACCGCCGCCATGCGCAGGTGCGCGCGGCGGATCACGTTGCGCAGGGAGGCATTGCCGGACAGGGACAACTTCATGGCAAGGTCCTGTGGCGCGCCAGTTGCAGCACCTTGGGATTGACACGCAGGCCGCTGCGGGCCACGGAGTCGAGGCTGACCTCGAAGCCCGCGCCCTCGCCACGGCGGCGCAGGCAGAACATGGCGCCGATGCGACACAGCTCGCCCCGCTCGCTGATGGTCAGCAGCGGCCGCCCCGCCAGTTGCTCCATGAGCTTGCGCCAGGCAGCCTCATCGAGCTGGCCGGCATAGATGCCCTCGCATTCGACCAGGGCGCGCGCATCGACGGGCACCACACGCCGCACCTCCAGCCGCTGGCTGCCCACGGTCTGCGGTGCGCCATTGAGCAGGTCGTCGGCATATTCGGTGGAGCCCACCACGCACAGTCGCAGCACGGGGCTTTCCGTGGGCCAGCGCGTATAGCCCAGGATGCCTACGACGGTGCGGGTCACCCCCAGCTCATGCTCATCGGCCGCCGGCTCCGCATGTGCCTGCCCCACCAGCCCGGCCTGCAAGGCCAGCAAGCCCACGACCAGCCAGGCCCGGGCAGACAGGCCTTTGATCCTGCAATCCATGCCCCACCTGCGGTGTGTTTGATGTATGCGATGTGTGCGAGCTGCCAACCAAGGCTCCTTGAACGGAATATCCATGCATTGCGCCACGCTGGCGCACTGAAGCATTTTTTCACATATCGACCCCATCGGGCCGCCGGGACTGTCACGCCGGGGCGCCCGTGATGGGCCAATGCGGCAACGCATCAAAGCGCAGAGGCAGGCAGCCGGTAGTGATAGCCGTAGAGTGCCTGAAAGCCCAGGCTTTCATACAGCCCGCGCGCCACCATGTTGGGCGCACGCACCTGCAGTTCGGCCCATTGCGCTCCCTGCGTCTGCCCCCAGTGCATCAGGCCATGCACCAGCGCCCGGCCCAGTCCCTGGCCGCGCAGCGCAGGCGTGATGAAGATGTCATACAGGCCCACGCAGCCGCGCTCCACGACGGCCAGGCCAAACCCGACCACCTCGCCGCCCACTCCACTGCCCGCTTGCAGCGAAGCAAATGCGGCGGGCCAGGCAATGGACTGCAGCATATGGTGGTGCGCCTGCCTGTGCTGATCCGGCACGGCGCCGGCCTGGGCAAAGCCCTGCAGCCAGGCCGTGCCAGGCTGGGCTTGAATGGCAAGGGTCCAGCCCTGGTCGTTCGCTGGCGGCGCCATGTCCGTCAATGCAGCACGCATCACCAGGGAGGGGTCGGCCAGCAGGTAGCCGGCCTGCGCCAGCTGCGCATCCGCATCGGGACTTGCCAGGGGCGAGAGACGAAAGATGGCAGGCAGGCCCTGGCGCTCGTAGAAGGCCTCGATCTGCGGCAGCAAGGCGCCAAGGCGGGCGCCGGGCTGCTGGGCATTGGCCGAGTTGGCGCGCTTGGTATGGCCCTGCGCGGCGCGCAGCAGCCAGTCGCCGCAGAGCACGGTGCGCTGGGCCGGCCAGGCGTTGAAGCCGCGCTGCTCCACGCCCACCACCGTCTCGGGATCGCATTCCACGGATGCGCGGTCATGAGTGAAAGACTTGGACATGCCCGCTTGTACCATGGCCGCCCGCCGTGCCCGCCCATAATATGGCGCGCCGCCGCGCTGGCGGCAGGCACTCTTTCCCACTACTGCGATCGCCGCCGATCGCCGGATTGCTCCATGACCACAGACACCTCCCAAGCCCCCCGACTCACCTCGCTGTCCCATGGCGGCGGCTGCGGCTGCAAGATCGCGCCGGGCCTGCTGGCGGAGCTGATCGGCAAGAGCGCGCTGCCCAAGCAGTTCTTCCCGGACCTGCTGGTGGGCACGGAGACCGCCGACGACGCCGCCGTCTACCGCATCAACGACGAGCAGGCCATCGTGGCGACCACGGACTTCTTCATGCCCATCGTGGACGACCCGTATGACTTCGGCCGCATCGCCGCGACGAATGCGCTGTCCGACATCTACGCCATGGGCGGCCAGCCCCTGATGGCCCTGGCCATCGTGGGCATGCCCATCAATGTGCTGCCGCACGACACCATTGCCAAGATCCTGGAAGGCGGCGAATCGGTCTGCCGCGATGCCGGCATTCCGCTGGCCGGGGGCCACTCCATCGACTCGGTCGAGCCCATCTACGGCCTGGTCGGCATCGGCATCGTCAACCCCCGCCAGATGAAGCGCAATGCCGACGCCCGGGCCGGCGACGTACTGATCCTGGGCAAGCCGCTGGGCGTGGGCATTCTGTCGGCCGCACTCAAGAAGAACCTGCTGGACGAGGCCGGCTACCGCGCCATGGTGGAAGCAACCACCCTGCTCAACCGCCCCGGCACGGCGCTGGGCAAGATGGACGGCGTGCACGCGCTGACCGATGTGACGGGCTTCGGCCTGCTGGGCCACGGCCTGGAACTGGCACGCGGCGCGGGTCTCACGGCACGCATCGACAGCCACAGCCTGCCCGTGCTGCCCACGGTGCAGGGCTTTGCCGAGCAGGGCGTCATCACGGGCGCCTCGGGCCGCAACTGGGCCTCTTATGGCGCGCAGGTTGCGCTGGGCGCCGGCATCACCGATGCGCAGCGCGCGCTGCTGACCGATCCGCAGACCTCGGGCGGCCTGCTCGTGTCCTGCACGCCGGATGTTGCCGATCAGGTGCTTGCACTGTTTGCCGAGCAGGGCTTTGGCAGTGCCTCCATCGTCGGCCGCATGGAGGCGGGAGAGCCGCGCGTCATCGTGGACTGACGGCCAGCGCATTCCAAAAGCAACGGGGGCCTCGGCCCCCGTTGCTTTTTGCACTCCCGGCGAGCCGCCAGCGAACCGGCGGCCCGTCACCGGGTCACAGGTTGCTTCACTCGCTCACGGTCTGCGTCTTGTAGGCCGGGCTGGCCTGGATGGCGCTGTCGGTGAACGGCAGCTTGAGCCATTGGCGCGCGCCGTAGGCCTTGGTGTAGTCCACGTAGTGGGCCGAGGCCGGGTCGTCAGACAGCGAGAAGGTCAGGAAGGTATGGGCCTCCACACCGGCCGACGGGAAGCTCACAACCTGCATGTAGCTGTTGCCATGCGGCTGGCCATCCATGCTGTAGCCGCCCTGCTCAATCTTGTTTTCCGAGCAGGTGATGGTGAAGTAGCCCACCTCGCCGCAACCGCCATACAGCGCGATCTTCTCGCCGCCGCGCTGCGAGAACAGCACGGTGCCGCGCGCCGCATCCATGGCAAAGCCGCTGGCCTGCACGGCCTTCACTGCTTCGGCGAGCGCCTTTTGCAGCGCCGCCTTGGCCGTGGGCTTGATGCCACGCGGCGTGTTGACGGGGTCGGCCGCATCGAAGGGCACGGCATACAGGTCGGCCGATTTGATCTGGCTGGCCACGCGCTTCCAGAACTCATCCCACACATGGGAGCCCCTGGATGCCGCCGTGCCCGTGCCGTCCCAGGCCTGCAGCGCCGTGCAGGCAGCCGATACGTCCACCGTTTCACCCGCCGAGGACACGGGGCCCGGACAGACCTGGGCCAATGCCTCGTCCTTGAAGCGCGCGCTGTAAACACGGCTGTCCAGCACCATCTGGCGAACGATGTCGCTGGTGGCCAGCTTGCCCGGATAGCCGTCCGTGCCCGCCAGCCGCTGCAGCGCCATGGTGTGGCCCAAGCGCGTGCGCAGGCTCTGGGCCGACGAAGTGGAGCCGAAGATGGCCGGATAGCCGGTCAGCGGCGCCGAGGCATTGGACAGCCAGTAGCTGTCGTTCATGTTGCCCACGTAGTCGCTGCGCAGCAAATTGGGCATACGTGCGGGGCCGATGGCGCCCGCCTGCACCGAATCCGCATCCGAACTCCAGTCGCACTGGCTGCTGCCACCGGCCAGCACCGGCACCTGGGGCAGCGCCGCGTTGATGGCGGCCGAGGCCGGCGTGGCACAGGCCTGCAATTGCGCGGGCGGCACGTTGGGCACGGCGCCTATGTCGGCATACCAGACCTGGGCATTGCCGCGCCCTGCGGCGACGGTGTTGACCCAGGGAATGGCCGACTCCTCCTTCTGGATGCGGATGAACTCGTCCAGCGACTTGGCCTGGTTCCAGCGCAGCCAGTTGCGGAAGGTGCGGTAGTTGTAGGCGTTGATGTCGCGGATGGCGAACACGCTCTGCGTGGTCCAGCCCAGCGCCGGGTCCATGGCGCCCAGGTTGACCACGGGGCCGTGCACGGTCTTGTACAGCGTGCGCGTGACCTGGTCCTGCCCGCCGGAGGCATTGCGCACGCTCACGGTGATCTTGCTGGCCTGCATGGCCTCGGTCTTGCCGTCACGCACATAGCGGGTCGGATCATTGGGCGCCAGCTGGTACATGAACAGGCCGAAGCGCCGCGCCGTGGACACGGTATGGCTCCAGGCCACGTCGTTGTTGAAGCCGATCAGCACCATCGGGATGCCCAGAAAGCTTGCGCCGCTGACATCGATCTCGCCGGGGATCGTGAGCTGCGATTGATAGAAGCGGTCCGGCCCCTTCCAGTACCAATGCGGATTGCCGAACAGCACGCTGCTGCCGCCGCCCGTGGCCTGCTGGCCAAAGCCGTACATGTTGCTGCCGATGCCCGTGGTGCCGCCCACCTGCAATGATGGCGCCACCACCTGCCCCGGCTTGAGCGCGGCCAGCTGCGTCGCGGCCGCCCGGGCCTTCGCCGGCCTGGCCGAGGCCGTTGCTGCCGCAGCCGCTGCAGGTGGCACGGCATTGGCGATCTGGGCCACGAAGTTGCTGTAGCCGCCGGCCAGATTGGCCGTGTACATGCGCCGCCAGATGTCCTGCGCGGTAATGGCCTGCACCCAAGGCTGGCCCGCGCAGGCCGCATTGGTCTTGGCCCCGGCCGGGGTCTCGCGCACCACGCGGTTGTAGCCGGCCACGAAGCCATCGACAAGTTGCTTGAGCTTGTCCGGCTGGGCCTGGATCATGGCGGCCACGGCGTCATCGGAGACGACATGGCGGAAGAAGAAGTCCGAGTCGAGATTGCGCGGCCGGTCGATGGTGCTGTCGTAGACGGCCTGGGCATCGCCGCCCAGGTAGCGCGAGCGCTCCCCGCGGTACGTCAGGAAGGAGTCGGCCATGGTGCACAGGTTGTCCTGCGCCTGGGCATAGCCGGCGCCATAGCCCAGGCCCGTCCAGTCCTTGGCCTTGATGTGCGGAATGCCCATTTCCGTGCGGCGGATCTCCGCGCTGTACTTGCTGCTGGAGCCGTCGCCCGAACCGCCGCAGGCCGCCAAGGCGGCCAGGCAAATCAATGACAGGGGCTTCCATCCACTGCGAACCGCTGGGTACATGCTTTGTCTCCTAGTGTTATGCGTACACAAAGAAAGGCCCCTGTTTGTACGGGGGCCCACAACAGCATAGGAGGGCCGCAAGGGACTGCCTACCCGGCAGTTTCACTAGCAGATGTCAGAGACCCGACAGTGGTTGCGAGGGCTGCAGCGCGCCCCTCAGGCAGCGGATTCGCCCGGCTGGCTCAGGGCCGCCGTCGTGCGCCGGTCGATCTTGCGGCTGAGCACCACCGAGGTGTAGGTCTGCTGAATGCCGTCGATCAGGCCGATGCGGTCCAGCAGCGCATCGAGCTTTTCATTGCTCTCGCAGCGCACGAACACCATGTAGTCGTACTGGCCGCTGACGGCAGAGACCTCCTCGACCTCGGTGAAGCGGTTGAGCGCCTGCATGACCAACGTGGCCGTCTTGGGCTGCACGCGGATGCCGCAATACGCCCGCACGGCAGACTGCTCCACGCGTGCGCCCAGGCGAACGCCGTAGCCGGCGATCACGCCCTCTTGCTCCAGCCTGGCAATGCGCGCCACCACCGTGGTGCGCGCCAGATTCATCTGCCGAGCCAGATGTGCGGTGGAAGCCCGTGCATTGGTCTGCAGCAGACGCAGCAGCTGGCGGTCGGTTTCATCAAGACGGTATTCCATGCGGTTCCCTGGATTTCAACGGCAAGCACTTATGGAGGCTGCCCGGATGTGGTTCCACATTTCGGCAGAGATTCCCCCCAATCCGGCGATTTTATGCGTTGCGCATCGTCGTTCTATCGACAGGAGTTGCACTTTTCCTGGTACCGCGGCGGCAGGAACGGCTCTCCAACCCTCGCCGACCAGCAGCCGCCTCAACTGGCACCACCAGCTCTTGGGATATTCATCAGAAACAAAAGTAACTAATTACAAATTGTTGGTGCAACAGGAAGCAGGGACCACGCAGGGACCTGACTACGGAACCGCATGAATCCTTAGCATGCATCCCATCTTTCCTTCGCAAAAGCTGCTCCAAGCGCACCGCTGCCACTTGCGGCAGTGCTGATCGGGCGTACCGGCGCCTGCGAAACGCTTTCATAGCGTGCTGTATGCAAGATGGATCAGTACTTGCAAATACATGCATTTCCGCTAGATTGATCCCGCAGGCGTAAATTTTGTGTACTCAAGTTACCCCGCACCTCTTGTCTGATCTGCCCCGAGGAGGATTTCCTGTTCCCGCTGCCCGCCGGGCCGCTCGTTCACCACCATGACAAGGGCATGGCCGCCATGCCCGACGAACGCGCGCAGAGTCCGGTGCCTCCATTCGGTCTCCACAGGGGAGACATATGTCACATCGCGCCGCATCCAGAGATCCGTGGAGCCTTCCACAAGCTGCAACGCCCTGGCGGGACAGCTTTGTGCTGGGCGGGGTGCTGTTCCTGTGCTCGGCCGTGGCGCTGGGCCTGCGCTCTCCGGGGCATCTGTCGTCCCTGTGGCTGTCCAACGCCCTGCTCCTGGGCTGGATGCTTCGCAGCCCTGCCTACAGCCATAGACACGGCTGGACGGCTGCCGCCGTTGCCATGGCACTGGCCGAATGGCTTTCCGGCAGTCCGCTGGACCAGACCCTGTGGCTGACCTTTGCCGACCTGGCCGCCGTGGCCTGCGGCTGGGTGATGATGCGGCGCCTGCCGCAGCGGGTGCAGCAGATGCGCTCTCCTTCCTCGGTGCTGCATCTGGTGATGTGCAGCCTGCTGGTGAGCGTGGTCGGAGCCGTGCTGGGCTCGGCGGGCATGCACCATCTCCTGCATTGGCCCTGGCAGCCCATGATGGCCATGTGGTTCAGCAGCGAGTTGATGCACATGACCCTGTTGCTGCCTGTGCTGCTGAGCCTTCCGGCAAAGCTGGAGCCGCTGTCCTGGCGCAGCCAGCCATTCAAACAAACGGCGCAGGCCTTGCTGCCGCTGCTTGCCCTGGCGATTTCCGAATCCATTGCCATCTACCTGGGCGGACCAGGCGCGCTGTCGCTCACCATGCCGGCCATGCTGCTGTGCGCCATGCGCTATCGGCTGTTCGTGGTCGCCCTGCTCAACCTGGTCAGCTGCGCCATCAAGCTGGCCACGTTTTCCCATGTGTTGTTCAGCTCGCCCGGCACCGAGCTGGAGACGACGTTCTCCTTCCGCCTGGGTCTGGCCATGCTGTCGATCGGCCCGCTGGCCGTAGCCTGCACGCTCATGGCTTTCAAGGACATGCTCAGCAAGCTGCGCCATGCAGTGAACCACGATGCGCTGACGGGACTGCTGGCACGCACCAGCTTTCTGGAGCGCGCACAGCGCACGCTGGAGCGCCTGCAGCGCGAGCGCCAGTCAGGCGCCATGCTGATGCTCGACCTGGACCATTTCAAGCATATCAACGACCGCCATGGCCATGCCGCCGGCGACCGGGTGCTGCAGGAAGTCTCGGCCCGCCTGTCGCAGGCGTTGCGCCCGCATGAACTCATAGGCCGCCTGGGCGGCGAGGAGTTTGCGGTGCTGCTGCCCGGTGCCGACTGCGTCACGGCCAGAGCCGTGGCCCAGCGGCTGTGCGAGGCCACGCGCGAAATTCGCATCGACATGAACGATGGCGCAGCCATCTGCCCCACGCTGAGCATTGGCATAGGCTGCACGAACATGGCCTACCCACCGCTGGGTTTGAGTGCCTTGCTGCGCATGGCCGATACGGCGCTGTACCAGGCCAAGGCCAGCGGCCGCGACCGCTACTTCGTGGCCGGCGAGCGGCCGGGCGAGGCCGGTACACCGGCCTTTGCCTGCGAGCATTCCGGGGGCGCCAAGGCGGCCTGACACCAGGCGCCGCCTCGGCGTTTTGCCAGCGCTCAGCGCAGGCGGCGGGCGCCGTTTCCTTCGTCGAGCTTGAAGCCCGCCACGGCCTGCGCCAGCTGCACCGCCTGCTGCTGCAGCGACTGCGCTGCGGCCGTGACCTCTTCCACCAGGGCAGCGTTCTGCTGCGTGACCTGGTCCATCTGGCCGATGGCGCTGCCCACCTCGGCAATGCCACGGCTTTGCTCCTGGCTGGCGTTGCTGATCTCGGCCACCAGCGTGCTGAGCTTGCGCACGCCGTCCACGGCCTGGTCGATGGTGGTGCCCGCATTGCGCACCAGGCGGCTGCCCGTGTCGATCTGGCCCACGGAATCATCGATCAGCGCCTTGATCTCCCTGGCCGCCGTGGCGCTGCGTTGCGCCAGCGTGCGCACCTCGCTGGCGACCACGGCAAATCCCCGACCCTGCTCGCCGGCGCGCGCCGCTTCCACCGCCGCGTTCAGCGCGAGGATGTTGGTCTGGAAGGCAATGGAGTCGATCACGCCGATGATGCTTTCGATCTTGCGGGCCGAGGCCTCGATGCCGCCCATGGTCTGCACCACTTGGCCGACGGCCTCTCCGCCCTGGGTGGCGATCTGCGAGGCGCTGGTGGCCAGCTCGCTGGCCTGGCGCGCATTGGCCGCGTTCTGCTGCACGGTTGCCGTGATCTGTTCCATGGCGGCTGCCGTCTGCTCCAGCGAGCTGGCCTGCTGCTCGGTGCGTGACGACAGGTCCTGGTTGCCACCCGCAATCTCTGCGGACGCCATGCGCACCGATTCCGACGACTCGCGAATGCGCAGCAGCACCGTGGCGATCTTGTCCACGAACTGGTTGAAGGACTGGCCGATCTGCGCCAGCTCATCGCGGCCGGCAGAGGTGAGGCGGCGGGTCAGATCGCCTTCGCCCGAGGCGATGTCCTGCAGCGCATCGCGTGCCACGGCCAGGCGGTTGAGCATGCGGCGCAGCGCCACGGTCAGCAGCACCGCCGCGCCCAGCACGGACAGCACGGTGATGAGGGCGGCCACCTGCAGCAGCGCCCGCACCGAATCCGTGGCCTGTGCGCGGTCGATCACCACGGCCAACGTCCAGGGCGTGCCCTCGACCTTGGCGGCGTAGAGCATCTGCGGCTCGCCATCGAGCACCAGATCGGCGCGGCCGCCCTGCTCGGCCAGGCGCTTGATCAGCGCGGCATCGAGTTCAGGGGCAATCGCGGAAGCGGGCTTGAGCGCCAGCTCGGGCTTGGCGTAGGCCAGCAGGCGGCCTTCGCCATCAATCAGAAAGGCAAAGCTTTTTTCCTGGGGACGGATGGCGGCCACTTTCCTGGACATGGCGGCCAACCGCACATCAGTGCCGACAACGGCCGTGATGGCGCCCGAGCTGCCGACCGGATCGACAAAGCTGATGGTCAGCTCGCCGGTGCTGGCATCGACATAGGCCGGCGTCACGCCTGGCCGGCCTTCGCGCACGGCCTGCTTGAACCAGTCGCGCTGGGTTCCGTCGTAGTTCTCCGGCATGGGATGGGTGAACACGGCGCGCTTGTCGGCATGAACGAAATAGGCGTCATCGAAGCCGCCAGCCTGCTGGCCGGCCAGCAGGAAGGGGATGGGGTCCGGCTGGTCCACCGCCTTCTTCAATGAGCCGGTGATGCGCTGCTTGTCCTGAACCCAGTCGGTCAGTGTGGATGCATGGGCTCGCGTGAGCTGGCCGATGTTTTCGTCGATATCGGACAGCGTGCTGCTGCGCGCCGTCCAGAAGGTGGCCATGGACAGCGCGAACAATGCGGCCACGGTGATTGCTACGCAGATGAGGATCAGGCGGGCACGAAGTGTTTGAAACATGATGCGTAGTGAAGGCAAAACGAGGGCTGTGAATGCCCACCGAGCCTATCCGAGACGCATCGGCCGCCAGAGCTCGAAGAGTGCGTACTTGCCCTTGTAATTGCCTGCTTCTTGCTTGCGAAGAAGCCCGCTGGTTAGCCTCTTCGTGCAGGCACTGCATTGCTGGCAGCGCCGCCCAAACTGCAGTCGTCAGCCTTTTGCAAGAACCAGTCACAAGCTTGAAGGATGCGTGCTATAGTGTCAATTTGTAACACAGACACTTACCGCCCTGGCTGCGGGATTTTTCTGTCGCAAACGCCAGCGCCTTGATTCCAGGACCCTGCCGTTTGCGCCGCGCACCCTGTGTTTTTCCCTCCCTCATATTTTTGGGGTGCACCACGCGGCCTTTTCTTCCCTTGCATGGACTGCCATTGATCGAGAGTGGCTTCCCATCGGGGGCCGGCAGGGAGCCGGGCAAGAAAGTGTTTCACCTTGATACAAAAATGCCGATAAGAAGGCAGATCTGTCATTCAAGGGAAGAGAAACATGAAGCGATGCATCATCAAAGTGGCCGGCGCCTGCTACACAGCCCTGTTCCCCAGCACCTGCGCCGCTGTGGCAGACGCGATGGCCCGGTTTCCATACGCTACAAAAATCAGCGTCCGACTCGCCTAGACTCGGGCAAGATGGGAATCCGTTCTCAGACGGGTTCCAGGCAATACGCCTGTCGTCGTCCGGGTGTTGCGCGGCAGTGTAGGCTCACTTTGCCAAAAGTCTCCTAAGATTCCTTTATATTGGCAGATCAACATTCATTGATATACATGACTACCGACTACAAGACACTGCTGCAGCAGAAAGCCCATCTCGAAGCCCAGATCGCCGAAGTGCTCAAGACCGAGAAGTCCGGAGCCATTGCCCAGGTGCGCACCATCATCGACCAATACGGATTGACCGAGGCCGACGTCTTCCCTTCGTCCAAAGCCAAGGCTGGTGGCGGTTTCCGCGTGGTCGGCGTCCCCAAGTACCGCGACCCGGCCACGGGCGCGACCTGGACCGGCCGTGGCAAGCAGCCCCGCTGGATCGAAGGCAAGGACCGCACTCCCTTCGCCATATGAGGTCCGGCGCAGCCCGCCCCCTGGCAGCCGCCAAGCTGCGACAGAGCCCGCCAAGTGCGGGCTTTTTGCTGCCAGAAGCAACGGGTTAACCCTATTGCTCAGAAGTTACAAATTCTTCAATGTAGTGTAGATGCGTGAACCGATGGGTGCCGGCATGTTTCGGTACCCAAGCAATCACAACAAGGGAAACAGCAGGTATCACACAGGGAACTGTCCTACAGCCCTGCTCTCCAAAATCATGTTGGCCGCGCCTTTGCAGCAAGCGCAAGCCATGTGGATGCAACCACGCAGCTACAAAGTCCAGGCGGCCACTGGAGCGATCCGCAGCCACTACGAACCATTTTCCAGCCGGGCCAGGGAGACTATCTCCTCCCTCCCCTCTCACTGACTTACCCTGGCAGGCCCGCAAGGGCACCGGCTTTTCTCTTCAAGGACCGCCCTCGGGCGGTCCTTTTTTCTGCGTGTGTTATTGCGCCTTGGTGCTGGTCAACGCAAGGCTGGCACGGCATGGCCCACCTTGAACACGGCCACCATGCCCGACAGGCGCTGCGCCTGGTCGCTGAGGGCGGCGGCGGCCGCTGCGGACTCCTCCACGAGGGCCGCGTTTTGCTGCGTCATCTGGTCCAGCTGGCTGACTGCCTGGTTGACCTGGCCAATGCCGTCGCGCTGCTCCGTGGAAGATGCCGTGATCTCGCCGATCATGTCCGAGACCTTGCGCACGCTGCCCACGATGTCGTCCATGACCTGTCCGGCCTGGGCCACCTGGGCCGAGCCTTCCTGCGCGGCATCGACCGAGGTGCTGATCAGCACCTTGATCTCCTTGGCGGCCTCGGCGCTGCGATGGGCCAGGGCCCGCACTTCACCGGCCACCACGGCAAAGCCGCGGCCCTGCTCGCCTGCGCGGGCCGCTTCCACGGCAGCGTTCAGCGCCAGGATGTTGGTCTGGAAGGCAATGGAGTCGATGACACCGATGATGTCGGAGATGCGGCGTGCGCTGTCGCCGATGCGATCCATGCTGGCCACCACATGGCCCACCACGGCGCCGCCGCGCTCGGCGGCCTGGGCGGCGCTGCCGGCCAGATGATTGGCCTGGCGTGCGGTGTCGGCAGCCTGGCCCACGGTGGCGGTCAGTTGCTCCATGCTGGCGGCCGTTTCCTCCAGATTGGACGCCGTCTGCTCGGTGCGCGAAGACAGGTTGTGGTTGCCCGCGGCAATCTCGGTGGATGCGGTGGAGATGGAATGCACGCTGTCACGCACCTCCGTCACCAGCCCGCGCAGCCGCGCCGCCATGCCCGAGACCGAGCGCAGCAGGTGGCCGAACTCGTCCTTGCGGCTGTCATCGGCCGACACCGTGAGGTCGCCCTGGGCGATGGCGTCCGTCAGCTGCACGGCACGTTCCAGGGGGCGGGTGATGGCCCGCGTCAGCACCAAGGCCAGCGCCAGGCCCGCCAGAAGGACCACGCCCTGGACGATCCAGGCCAGCACGCTGGCCTGCTGCCGGGCGGCCTGGGCCTGCTCGCGGGCTGCATCGCGCTGGCTGCGCTGCAGCTGCACGAAGACTTCCAGCGAGTCCACGTAGCGGCCAATGGCGCCCAGGTACTGCTGCTGGACGAACTCGCGGAATGCCGCTGCATCGCCGGTCAACTTGATCTCGCGCGCCCGCTTGTTCAGTGCCAGCACCTCGGTGCGGATGGCTGCAATGCGCTCCAGCGCCGCCTTGTCGGCATCGCTGGCGCCCTTGACGATCTCGGCCTGCAGCTTGGTGATCAGTGCCGAGCCTTCCTTGACCCGGCCGTCGAGCAGGCGGGTCAGTTCCTCATCGGTGGAGGCATTGCTGGCCAGAACCCGCTCGCCCGTGGTCTCCGTTGCGCCCTTCCATTGAATGGCCAGGCTGATGCGACTCTCGTACTCGGACAGCGTCTGCATGCCGTGGTCCATGGCGCGGGCCGCCGCAAACTGTGCCCAAAGCGATACCGCAAGCATCATCGCCAGCAAGCCGCCCAGCGTGCCCCAAAGCTTGGCGGACACGCTCCATTGATCAAATTTCATTCGTAGCACTCTCGTCGGAAAAACCGAATACAGGAAAGGTAAAACAACAGGCCGCGCACATCAGCGGCGACCGTTTTCCGGCGCAACGCCTTGCCATATCGGCATAGGCCACCAATCCGGAAAAGATGACCTGCTCTTTCGTCACAAATGCCCGGGACTTGAGGCCGCCGCACGGGTAGGCCCGATATCGCCAGCCGTGCACAACGCGGAACATGCGCCATGCGGCCGCAAGCGCCGTGGCAACGGATGCAAAATGGACCGGCGCTTCGGAATGCAGCACCATTCAATGCCGCAATCGCGAAGCTGTCGCCACCCGCACCTGCAAGTGCATAACACGCTGTGGATGTGTCACTCGATACCGATCGCCTCTATGTATTGATTGCGCCGCTGAGCATTCTGCTGCTCAGTTGCACGCTGGCCGTGTGCTGGCTGGTGCAGCGGCGCCAGCGCTACCTGCTGTGGATTGCGGGCGGATACGCCCTGGTTTCTCTGGCGCTGGCCTGGCAAAGCCTTGCACCCCGGGAAGAACTGCACCACTGGGCCGTGTTCACGGGCGCCATGTATCTGTTCGGCACCTGGTGCTTCGCGCGCTGCATGGCGGGGCGCTATGGCGTCTCGGCCCATCCCTTGCTGGGGCTGCTCATAGGCGCCGTCGTCCTGGCTGCGCTGTACTACTACAGCCGGGTCCAGGTCGATCTGTGGGTGCGCGTGCACTGGCTCAACACCGGCCTGGGCCTGCTGCAGATGCTGCCGGCGCCCGCCATGCTGCGGCGCCGGCCGCCTCAGGACTGGCTGGAGAGAATGCTCTACTGGTCCTACGTGGTGTTTGCCGGCTACACCGCTGCCCGGCCGCTGCTGGTGCTGGCCCTGGGCAGCACCGATCTCAATGAGATTGCACGCTCCACCTACTGGCTGGTCACCCTGGTCAGCACGCTGTCGTTTGCGCTGCTGTTCACCCTCATGCTGCTGGCATGCACGGTGCGCGATGTCTTCACCGCGCTGCGCGAGGAGCGCAACCACGACTCGCTGACCAACCTGCTCAACCGCCGCGCCTTCCAGGAGGCAGCCGAACTGCGCCTGACCGATCCGCACATGGCCCCGATCTCCGTGCTGATAGGCGACATAGACCACTTCAAGCGCATCAATGACAGCTGGGGGCATGACTGCGGAGACCGTGTATTGCAGGTCGTGGCCCAGACCCTGCAGCAACACGTGCGCAACGACGATCTGGTGTCACGCTTTGGCGGCGAGGAATTCGTGCTGCTGCTGATGCGCACCACGCCCCAGGAGGCCGAGCGCGTGGCCCAGCGCATACGCGCCCAGCTCAGCGCGGACGGCTATGTGCTGGCGGCCGGCCAGCGGGTGACCATCAGCTTCGGCATCGCACCCGTGGCCGCCAACACCGCCTTGACCGATGCGCTGACACGCGCCGACGGCCTGCTGTATGCCGCCAAGCAGGCGGGCCGCGACCGCGTGCATGTGGCCACGGACGCTGCCCGCAGGGTGCCGCAGGCCGTCTGAAACAGGAAGCGCGCAGCACCTTCTTCGCACGCCCATTCGTCGAAATCCGTGGAAAAGAAAAAGCCCGCCAGGGTGTGGCGGGCTTGTTCGCAAAGGCAGGGTGAATGCCTTATTTTTTCGCGTCCTTCAAGACTTCCTTCACATCACCCAGCTTCTTCTGGGCCGTGCCTTCGACCTGCTTGGCAATGCCCTTGGCCTGTTGCTCGGGGCTGTCGATCAACTCGCCAGCCTTTTGCTGCACCTTGCCTGCGGCATCCTTGAGCGTGCCCTTGATCTGATCCGTGTTCATAGTTGCGTCCTTTGCTGCAAGAGCCTTCAAAAAGGGATAGGTTGTTTAACACCCAACGCAACGATACGCGTGGCAAACCGGGGCGCGCGACAGCGCGCTGCAACGATACGCGTGGTCTGAGGCCTACAGCCTCAGGTCTTCTTGCTGGTGCGACGGGCCTGGACGCTGTCCCCCGTGGCCTTGGGCAAAGACGCAGCCTCACCCGCTTCGGCGCGCAGGCGCTTGAGGGCTTCGGTCACCACGGCCTCCTTGTGCGCCTCGAACAGGCCTGCAGCGGCGTCCTTGTGTTCTTGCAGCAAGCGGCACAGGCGCGCGATTTCCTTTTTCAACTCCGCCACATCCAGGTCCGGGCCGGCCTGGGCCGTGTCGCCGGCTTCATCCAATTCGAAGCTGCGCCGTATGCGGGCAACGATTTCGGCATTCATGGAACGGTGGCCTGCCTTTGCCACTTCCGAGATGCGATCGCGCATTCCATCCGGGAAACGGACGATGAAGCGCTCCTGGGTTTCGCTGGGAAAGGGTTTTCGTTGCATTGGGCGATGGTACCTGCCAGATGCAAATTCAGATTCATGCCTAGTTGACATGATTCCAAGTTGGCATAACATTTGAATCGGCCCGACCCAGGCCTGGGCAAGCCAGCACCCATGCCTATGCCCGTGCCGATGCTCGTGCGTACGAGCACTGAACCCCAGACCTATTGCGCAAGAACAGAACCATGCCGGACACAGACATGCCCGCCTCCGCGCGCCTTGCGCAGGCCCTCGCCAGAGCGCCCGATCCGGAGAGCCTGGCGACCGATGCGCTATGCCACATCAGCGCGGCGCTGAGCGTGCTGGAAATGCATGTGGAAAGATCCAACCGCGCCATGGTGGTCGGTGTCCACGACCTGCTGCGCAGCTACCACCTCAAGGCAGACCGTGCCGCTGCAGAGCAGCCGGTCGAGGCGCTGGCCAGCAACGTGCTGCCGCAGATGTCGGCCGACCTTCAAGGCCTGCTGGAAATCATTGACCGCGTGAACGACGACGAGATGGACGACCCCATCCTCTATGCCGTGAGCTACCTGCTCAGGGCGGCCAAGAGATTCTCGGATGCGGCGCCGCAGGCATAGCGGCCTGCGCATCGCCGCCTGACCTCACTCCTCGTTGGTCCACTCCACCCGCGCGCCCAGGCTGCGCAGGTTCTCGACAAAGTGCGGATGCGCACGGCGAATCGGCGTGGCGTTGCGGATCTCCGATCGACCCTCGATGCTGCTGGCGACCATGAACAGCGCAATCGCCACGCGGATGATGTAGGGGCTCTCCACCACGGCCGGCGTCAGCGGATTGCCGCCAAAGGTGACCACGCGGTGCGGGTCCGAAGAAAACACATGGGCACCGAACTTGGACAGCTCGCCCGTCCAGCCCAGCGCGCCGTCATAGATCT
This sequence comes from Delftia sp. JD2, assembly GCF_001682645.1. Taxonomy (NCBI): domain Bacteria; kingdom Pseudomonadati; phylum Pseudomonadota; class Betaproteobacteria; order Burkholderiales; family Comamonadaceae; genus Delftia; species Delftia sp. JD2. The sequence continues at coordinate 89,983 of NZ_LFJT01000008.1, read as the reverse complement.
TGTTCCAGAACAGCGCATTGCCCTGCGCATGCACACCCAGAGCAATGAAGATGGGCAGCAGATCCACCGGAAAGTACGGCCAGGGAGCGGCTTCCACCTTGGTGAGCACATTGCTGGTGAAAGGCGTCTGCACCTTCAGCGGCCCCGAGCGCAGCGCGCGCGACCAGCCGTTCTTGTGCTCCACCTGCACGCCAAACTTGGCGAAGGTGCGGTCGATCAGCGGAAAGTTGTCCGGCGTGCTGTTGCGCACCTCCACATCGCCGCCCGTGATCGCGCCCAGCGCGAGAAAGGTGGTGATCTCGTGGAAGTCTTCCTCGAAGGTGAAATCGCCGCCGCCCAGCGGCGCACCGCCGCGCACCGTCAGCCGCGAGGTGCCGATGCCGTCAATATCGGCACCCATCATCACCATGAAGCGGCAGAACTCCTGCACATGCGGCTCGCAGGCCGCATTGGTCAGCATGGACTCGCCCTGCGCAGCCACGGCGCACAGCACGAAGTTCTCCGTGGCCGTGACCGAGGCGTAGTCCAGCCAGTGGCGCACGGCCTTGAGCGGCGCGGCACTGTGGATCAGCAGGGAGCCGCTGGCGCGCTCCACCTCTCCGCCAAAGGAGCGAAAGATGTCCACGTGCGGATCGATCTCGCGCACGCCCAGCGTGCAGCCCTTGACGTTGTCCTCCAGCCGCGCCACGCCAAAGCGCGCCAGCAGCGGCGGCACCAGCATGATGGAAGAGCGCATTTCCTCGGGCAGGCGGTGCGAGGACGCGTCAAAGCGCGTGTCGCGGTGGTGCAGCTGCAGCGTGCGCGTGGCCTCGTCCAGTTGCACCTCGCTGCCCAGCGTGCGGAAGATGTCGAGGATCTTGCGCACATCCGTGATGTCCGGCACGCCATGCAGCCGCAGCGGCTGATCGGTCAGCAGCGTGGCGCACAGAATCGGCAGCACGGCATTCTTGTTGGCGGAGGGAACGACGCGGCCGCGCAAAGGCGTGCCGCCGTGGACGATGAGATTGGACATGGGGTGCAGCGCTAGCAGCGATAGGACAACGCGTGATTCTAGGGTTGCCGGGCTGCCCGCAGGCCTTGCAGCGGCAGCACACGCCCGCTGTTTCAACAGGTTTCGTATCCAGGCCGCCTACCCGACAACAAAGCGTCAGCCTCAGCCCTGCACTTCGTGCCCGTAGACGATGAAGCCCCGGTGCTCGGCCACCTGGTCATACAGCGCGCGGCCCGCCTCGTTGGAGGACTGCGTCTGCCAGTACACGCGGCGCGCTCCCGCCTGCGCAGCCTGCGCATAGACCGCACGGATGAGCGACTTGCCAATGCCCTGCTTGCGCCGCCGCGCATCGGCAAACAGATCCTGCAGATAGCACACCGGCTCCAGCCGCGTGGTGCTGCGATGAAACAGGTAGTGCGCCAGGCCGACCAGCTCACCCTCGCTCTCCGCCACGAGCGCAAACACCGGCTCCAGCGGATTGAGGAAGCGCTCCCAGGTGGCCTGTGTGATGCCTTCGGGCAGCGCCGTCTCGCCAGCGCGCCCATAAAAGGCGTTGTAGCCCTGCCAGAGAGGAAGCCATTGGTGGTGATCCGCCTGTGTGACAGGCCGGATCTGAAGCGGAGGAACAAGGGACGACATGGAACTCCTGGCAGACAAATGAAATGGGGACCAGGAATTCTAGGCACGGCAAGCCGCCGCAAAGAGGCTTGCAGGCCACTCCTCGCACCTCTGCGAGGCCTGAGGACGCAGCGCACAGCGCGTCCGCAAAACACATACACGGCGTACAGGCGCGGCCTACATGCGACCTCAGCCTTGGCCCGCACAGAAACACCGCGCAACCAATTGAAATAGAGCCCGTAGGAGAGCACGTACCCAGAAACCTCTCCAAATCATGTGACGGAGATACAAGATGAGTCGAGTCGTTCCGACAGAAAGCTTCAACCCGGACCCGGATGCCCGCTACCACCGCAGCCTGCTGGAAGCCTTTCCCGTGTGCGGCAGCCAGCCTTTGCTGCTGCGCATGGAGCCACGCTCGCCCCTGGGGCGCCTGTACGCGCGGGGCTTGCGCGCCTTGCGGGCCGCATTCGCCACCGAACTGCCGAGAACTTTCTGATGCGACACCTCTTCCTCGTTTTTCTGTGGTCCGCCATCTGCGCCATTTCCTTTGCCGTGGCAATGCTGGCCAGCCCCATGCTCAGCCACGCCATCTGACCGTGCTGCCAGCGCGCGTGCCGTTGCCTGCACCACGCCCATAAAACCATCGGCCATCGCCTTGTCCGTCTCCAATGCGGCTTTATCCGACTCTGGATGCAAATGCCTGCCGCCTACACTGCGCCAGTCCATTTGCTTACAAAGGAATTGCCCGTGAAGAAAAGCACATTGCAGATTCGTCCCGTCGTGGGCGCATTGCTGGTGGGATTTGCCGGGCTTGCAGCCCTTTCCAGCGCCTGGGCCTGTACCCGCCTTGTCTATTTGGGTGCGAATGGCCAGGTCGTGACGGCGCGCTCCATGGATTGGAAAAGCGACATCCTCAGCAATCTATGGGTACTGCCGCGCGGCATGGAGCGCAGTGGCAAGGCCGGCCCCAATTCCCTGCGCTGGACTTCCAGGTACGGCAGCGTTGTCACCTCGGGCTATGACGTGTCCACCACCGATGGAGTCAATGAGGCCGGCCTGAATGCCAACCTGCTATGGCTCGTGGAATCCCAATACCCCGATTTCGGCGCAGGCAGCAAACCCGGCCTGACCATTGCGGCCTGGGCGCAATATGTGCTGGACAACTTCGCCACCGTGAAGGAAGCCGTCGCGGCCCTGGAGAAAGAGCCCTTCACCATCGTCTCGGACAACGTGCCCGGAGAGAACCGCCTGACGACGCTGCACCTCTCGATGTCCGACGCCAGCGGCGACAGCGCGATCGTCGAATACATCAACGGCCAGCAGGTGATACACCACGGCCGTGAATACCAGGTCATGACCAACTCGCCGACCTTCGATCAGCAGCTGGCCCTGAACGCCTATTGGAAGCAAGTGGGCGGCACCACCATGCTGCCCGGCACCAACCGGGCCGCCGACCGCTTTGCCCGAGCATCGTTCTACGTCAACGCCATCCCCAAAAGCCCGGACCCCAACAAGGCGCTTGCCAGCGTCTTCAGCGTGATCCGCAACGCCTCGGTCCCCTACGGCCTGAATACGCCGGAGGAGCCCAATATCTCCTCCACCCGCTGGCGGACCGTGTTCGATCACCAGCGCAAGCTCTATTTCTTCGAGTCGGCCCTGACACCGAATACCTTCTGGGTGGACCTCAAGGCACTGGACTTCAGCAAGCAAACAGGCAAGGTGCTCAAGCTAGACCTGGGACCGGATCAGGACCACACATTCTCGGGCGATGCCACGCGGAATTTTCAGGAATCGGCACCGTTTGAGTTTCTCGGATTGTGAGAATCAACTTCAGGCACAGGCCATGGGCTCGCGCACTGCTGCCTCAATGTTGATTTCGCTTTGTGCTTTGCATAGGAAAAGGCCTCGCATTAATTCGAGGCATTTTTCCATTGAAAATCAAAAATAGCAGAGCTAATTTCCATTGATTAATACCATGATGGTTTATTGACATTCAACTGGAAAAATAAAATCCAATAATCTCAAGCTCAATACATTTGAATTTTCTATTGATTTATTTATATCAATATATAAACAACATCATAACGGTTCCTACAAGCCTAAATCAAGCAATTCATCAATAGACAATATTCAAGCCATCACATAGCATCGCGCTCGCAAAATATATTCATCAAGGGATGAGGAAAAATGCGAGCAACAACATCGAATCAACAAAGATGGATCACGCCTGGGCCTGAACTGCGCAAGGGCATATTGAATGCGCGTCTTCTGGCAGCTTGCGCTGCGTGTCTGGCCCCTGCGGCCTGGGCGGCGCCCTGCGTCAGCGGAACGGTGTACACCGCCGCTGGCGGACCCCAGGTTTGCACCGTACCTGCAGGCATCACGACCATGACCGTCACCCTCATCGGCGGTGGCGGCGGGGGCGTTCTCAGCTCATCCATGGTGACAGGAGGAAACGCCGCCGTTGGCACAGGCAGCTTGGCAGTGACTCCTGCCAACAACCTCCTGATCAGCGTCGGTGGCGGAGGCGCCACTGGAGGGCCTGTCGGCGCAGGGGGCGGTGGAAGCAGCAGCATCATCGACGCATCCGCCCTCACCGTTCTGGCCGTGGCGGGCGGCGGAGGCGGCGCCGGCCGCAACGACACCGCTGGAGTTTCCGGTGGCAATGCGGGAGTGGGCGTCGGAGGTGGCAACGGCAGCAACGGAACGATGGGCAACCCGGCACACACCGGTGGCGCAGGCGGCACGGTGGCTGGCACGGGCGGGGCCGGTGGCATTGGCACCGATGGCACGGGAGGCGCTGGCGGCAGCACCAGCAGCAGGGACGGCAGCACGGCCACAGGCAATGACGGAGGCGGCAGCGGCAGCGGTGTGGGTCCTGCAGGACCAGGAGCCAGTGGCGCCAGCGCCGGCAGCATGGGCCCCGGTTTGGGCGGTGGCGGCGCTGGCGGCGGAGGAGCCGGCGGCTACAACGCCGGTGGCGGCGGCGGCGGCTACGGGGGTGGCGGCGGCGGCGGCGGGAACGCAGGCAACGCTGGCGACATAGGCGGCGCTGGCGGTGGAGGCAGCAGCTACGGCGCCGGAATCACATTCGCAGCAGCCACCAGCGGAGCCGGCATGGGCGGCGCAGGAAATTCGAATGGTGCGGACGGATCCGTTCTGATCACCTTCGCTCCCCCAATCGCGTCAGCCCAGGCCATCCCCACGCTTGGCGAATGGAGCCTGCTGCTGCTGTCGGGCCTGCTGGCCTTGGTCGGCGTAGCCAGAACGCGGCGCCAGCACTGAGGCATGCGCGCCGCCAGCGTTGATGCAGCCCCGACTCAAAAAACAAGGCCCGCAACTGCGGGCCTTTTCTTCGTCTGCCTGTCTACAGGCGGCGCGCGGCGATCTGCAGGCGCTCGGCCAGCGTGGGCTTTGCAGCCAAACGCTCTGCCGTTCCCAGCACACCATCGCGGCCCGTTACCGCCCGCGCTATCAGTGCCGTGCCCAGCGCACCACTCACAACACGGCCCATGCCACTTTCCGTCCGCCGGGCGTGGCGCAGAGCCAATAGGCCAGCACCGAGCACCAGCCAGTGCTCTCCCGTGAATCCCTTGCGAGAGTCATCCCACTTGCGCAGGTCCTGGATCTTTTCTGAAATCGCCATTCATTGCTCCTGTTTCTTCAGAGCTTGCATGGTGCCCCGCCAGCGGGCTGCAGGCTGTCGGTCCCTGAGCAAGATTCCGGTGGCGAGAGTCCTACGGGCGCGTTGTGGGGGGGCCAGCCCCTGTAGTCCAGCTCAATGCGCTCCCACTGGGGGGCTTGCTTCTGTTCCTTGCTCATCCTGCCGAACGTGGCAGGCTTGGGACGGCACCGTCATCTCTGCGGGGCGGCTCGTCGGGTGCTGTCGCACAATGCGCCCGATCGTCTGGTAGCCTGTATGCGAACGGGGCGATATGCGCCTCCTAGAAAGGACCTGCATGCTTTCCAGAATTTGCACAGCTGCATTTGTCGCCTGCCTCACGGTCGTGCAAGTGCCAGCGATGGCTCAGGCGGATGTTCCCTCTACTGCGGTGAACTTCAAGAAAGGCACGTCGAGCGCCACCGTCCAGGGCAAGCTCCAGGGCAACAAGGTGGAGACGCGCGACTACGTGGTGCGCGCGGGCGCCGGGCAGACGATGACCGTGCAGATGGAGACGAAATCCACCTCGACCTACTTCAACGTGCTCCCACCTGGCAGCGATGAAGCGCTGTTCCGCGGCGAAATGGCAGACGCGCCCACTTGGACCGGCGCCTTGCCCGCCAGCGGTGACTACCGTGTGCGAGTCTTCCTCAATCGTGCGGCCGCCCGGCAGGGCAAGTTGTCCGCGTACACGCTCAAAATTTCAGTCGTGAATTGAAGTGGCGCCGCGCCCGCAGACAGCGCGGGCACGCAGCACTATCTGCGTATGAAAAACCTTCCTCGCATCGCACTGGCGGCTCTGCTCGCTCTGCCGATTGCCTCCTTTGCCCAGTCGAGCGTGCAGGTAGGGTTCTCACCCGAAGGTTCCGCCCGCAAGTTGGTGCTGGACACAATCGCCAGCGCCAAGACAAGCATTCAGGTGCTGGCCTACGCCTTCCAGGCTCCTGACATCGCACAGGCACTTGTGGCTGCTCAACAGCGCGGCGTGGACGTGCGCATCGTCGTGGACAAGAAACGCAATGAAGGCAAGACGAGCAAGGCCGCGATGGACCTGGTCGTGCGCGGCGGCGTACAGCTGCGCACCAACGATCATTTCCACATCCACCATGACAAAGCAATGATTGTGGATGGCGATGCAGTAGAAACCGGCTCCTTCAACTACGCGCCGTCAGCCGAGACTGCCAATTCCGAGAATGTAGTGGTCATTCGCGGCATGCCTCAGGTCTCCCTGCAGTACGTGGCGCACTGGCAGTCTCGATGGGATCTTGGCGTTCCCTACAAGCCACGCTGAATGTCAGGTGGCGTGCTGCCCAGTCTTAGCCGATACCGCAGCACTGGCTTACGAGCTGGCAGCCCCGTGAGCCGACTTTCCACCTGGCCCTCACGCACTAGGTACTGCAATGCCCAATCAATTTCCCCCTTGCTGCGGCCCAGAAAGGACCCGCTCGGAATGGAAAACCCATCGCCCGGGGGCCTGGCGCAGAAACCGCAGCAGCACGTCAGTGCCACTGCCCGGGCGACTGACGCCTTGAGGGCGCGGATTGCTGCGCCGCGTGCCCTCTTCCTGCTGCCGGCCTTCCAACTGGCCAGCCATCCAATCCGTGCAGTTCAAGCGGGGCCACCTTCTTGTTTTTGCATGTCGCCGCGGCTCATCTTCGCGGTCTTTATTTCCAAGATGGTCATCTTTCAAACATCCAGAATTGGCGTGGCATTGAGCAGGCCCAGCGTCCACAGCGGCGCGGTCGTGGGCATCGATGTTGACCACCTGGGCCATCGAGCGCGACCGCGCTCTGCAGGCGCAGATGGATGTGAAGCTGGAACTGACCAAGGCGCGCAAGCGCGGGCTGCGTTGGGCCACGGTCTTCGGCTCGGGCACGACCTGGTGCTGGTCGATGACCGCCACAGTGGCTGAGCGCGGCCTTGCCTCGGCCAGCGCGGGCCTCCAGGCGCTGCTCGCGCCAGCTCGTGGGCAGCGTGGGGCCCATGCCAAGGCCTCCCCACCCATCATGATCCTGCGCCCGGCCGGGCCGGCCATCGGCGGTGCTCTGGGGGGTCTGGGGCATGCATTACCTCACGGATGGAGCCCCGTCGAGGCTGTCAGGCTTGGCACGACGTGCTGATGCCCGCGAACTGAGGCTTCACACTGTCGGCTGATAGCAAAGTGCGTTCGCCTACAAGAGAAGCCTCTCAGCAACCCTACTTTGTCGCGGCCAGTTGGCTGATTCTCTGCATTGCGTTGTAGATTTCGCCGGCCATATACGAAGAAATCTTTTCACTGCTCACACCAGGAACGATGGCAGCGCTCCCCTTCTCAGCGGAAGCGCTCCAATGCAGATTGAACAAAAGCTCCTTCATATCGGCAGACTCCATTACATCAGACATCAGCCCGTGAAATTCCGTAATGACCTCCATACGTTTCTCGCCATCCTTCGCCAGCTTGCAAAGCTGCTGAAACCAAGATGCTCGACGCAGGTATTCTAGGAATTCAAGTACTTCCGGTTGATATACATCCTCCTGCCCATCAACCAAAAACTCTTTCCCTGGCGCAAATGTATCACGATAACGGAGAAGCTCCTGTAGCTCATCAGCATTGATGTCAAAATCCAGCGCTGCCAACTTCTTGCGCGGCACCTTTAGCCAGCGTAGTTTCACTTCATGTACATCGCTCGCAATGCGCTGCGGAACCTGGCTCACACCCTTCTCATACATCTGGATATCCTGAACAAGGAGAGGGCGTTTCCCGATCAGGGAGGTTTTTGCCTCCTCACAAGCGCGGATGATCCAGTAAGATTGATCCTTGTCTTTGGCACTGAAGCCCGTGGAACTCCGGGCAATTAACTGAATATTTTCCGCCATTTCCCAAGCCACCACCGCCCAATAGCGGTGATCTGTCAGCTTCTCTCGGGAAGGCGATTCGTCATGAATATACTCGTTCCATGGACCGCTGGGCACAGCCCCAATGGCAGTCACTACTGCGGTTTTTTCACGGGTTCCCAGCCATCCATAGCCATGAGCCTTGCCCCCCTCGAAAACACATAGAGCGTAGTCTTTACTGCTCTCCTCTGATTCAAAACGGACGAGGCTTCCATCTCGTACAAAAGAAGCCAGAGCTTCAAACTGTTCGGATACCTGTTTGGTTATTTTATCAACATCAATCTCATCAATTATCAGCAGAGTTTTTTGATATTTTCCATGCCAGCCAATAGCTGCCATTGCGGCATCCAACGGCATATCCTCGGTTATCCATCCCTTGTCCTGCAGAAGCTTGGAAATCTCCTTGCCTTGCTTCTTGGCAATCCTGATGTTGATTTCAGTCTGACGAAAAGCGATGCCCATTGCCAATTTCCTCTGAATATTTATCGCAAGCCTTGACACAGCTTCAGGCGCACGCATGAAACGCCCTCCCAGGCGCATGCGTTCAAGTTACGAACGCAGCTTCCCGCAGACGGAATATAGCCTCAGAGTACCCTCCGGAAGTTGACGCTTTGTCCAGTCATCAACCACTCGCAGATCTATTCTCAAGCGAAGTCAGCTATTCAGAACCTATCATTCCTCGGGCTCGAAGGAGTTCGACAACTTGACTCTCAGTCATGCTGTACTTCTTGGCCGTCGCGGTGATGGCTTCAGGTGACATGGCGCCCCGCACAGCCGAAGCCCGACCGGCTTTGTCGCCCCGAGTGCGCTTCACTTCTGCGGTGTTGAACTTCACCGGCCCCTCGTCCACGTCCCTGATGTTGGGGTTGTCGGCCATGAACTCCTGGAAGCGCCGCTCCCTGTCCATGTCGCGCTTCACAGTGTCCTTTTCCCCCGGAAGACGAGCCGGGGTCGTTTCACCAATGCCTTCTGCACCTTCACCGGGTCGTAGTCGTATTTGGCCTTGGCGTTGTCGGCACCAGCGGTCGGCACGATGCCCGCGCGCACACCGGGGATCTTGGTTTCCGAGATGGATGGCGCAGCCTCTCTTACGAGGGCTTCGCGGATGCTGGTCAGCTCTCGCTTCTGCTTGAGGCTCTCGGCTTTCTCCTGCATGTTGAGCCCGGGTGCTGCCGCAGCGAGTGCGTCGGCCTCGGCTGCACGCTGGTCGGCATCTTCAGCTCGGCGGTCCGCTTTCAACTGCAGCTGATTGCGGAACTCGTCCTGGCTGTATTGAAAGAGCGCGCCGGGATTCTCCAGAGACTGAAGCATGGCCAATGTCTGCGGCCCGCATCAGAAGAACATGGCCTCAGCGGACATGCCGGCGCCCAAGATGGCGCCCGCCCCTGCGCCGCTGGCGGCCTGGGATTGCTGGTAGGCATTGGGCTGCTGATGTCGCGCAGGGCCTGCCGATAGGCACGCCACGCCTCTGGCACGGGATCGCCCGTCTCCTGGGCGCGCAGCGTCACCCAGTCGCAGGCGGCCACCCGCGACCTGGCCAAGCTGGACAGTGATGGCATCGGCCTGGTGGTGTTCAACTGCCAGGGCGTTGAATCGTTCGCTGGCGTGGACGCCAGCAAGCTGGCCGAAGTCTTCGCTGCCCGTGGCCCACGCAGCTCCACACCTCTGGCAGAAGAGCTGACTGCCGCTATCAAGCTGGCAGGCAAGTCGGACAAGAAGGACTTCGTGATCGTCTTCACCGATGCGTACCCGATGACCGTGCGGCTGCCGCCAAGGTGATCGTGGATGCAGAACGACGATGAACTGACCTTCCTGTTCGTGCAGGTGGTCCACGACCGCGCCGCGACCGACTACCTGCGCGAGCTGGACGACAACCTCAAGGGCGCCAAGTTCGACATCGTGGAAGCCCAGACCGTGGCGGAGGCCGAGTCCTTTGCCAGCACCGCCGACCTCGTACTGGCCGCTATTGGCGATTGACTTATGGTCGATCTCATCCTGCTGACGTTTGTCGGCATATTCGCCACCGGCTTCTGGACCGGCTTCAAGTGCAAACGGCCCTCTGAATTGCTCAAGGCCATGAAGGCCTGGTTCAACTGACTCCCGTGCCCTGGCCAACGCCATCATGCTGGCGCCCTGCCCCAGAACGCCGCCGCGATGGAAAACTACATGACCCTCTCCAAGATCAGTGGCGTTTCACCAATTTACAAGTTGCAAAAAACCAAGTGACCGGGCTGTCGTTGACCATTGTTGGCCGATCAACTCTTGCGCCTACGCCTCAGAAGAAGCCAATACTCATAGTCACTTACAAGCGAACTGGACCTCAGCACCAGCGTACGATGAACCGATCGTGGATGGCTTTGCCGAAGAGCTTTGCACAATCATCTGCTTTCCCTGCTTGGAGCAAAACGCGGCGGCTTCTTTGAGAATCTCCACCTTGGTAGCACTACCGTTGTAGGCCGTCATGTCCTCCTTCTCATACACATAGTTGCCTCCTCCCAAGTCAACGATGCCCGAATTAGTTGCGCAGCCAGCGAGAGAAGCGAGGGCGATGACACTGAGATCCTGCTCAACATGTGCGAGAAGACGCAGTGGCTTGGACGTGCGCCCATTCTCAGCAACTACCGGGAGCCAGCGGTTCGCATTCGGCTCCTGACACGCCAGCAGGCCCGCGCCTTCATCATGGCCTTGCCTCAGGACTGGATGCGGGACATCTGCCGCTTCGCCCTTGCCACTGGCATGCGAAGTGCGGAGATCCTCACGCTGACTTGGTACAAGGTGTATCTCAAGCGCTCGACGGCGTGGGCCAGCGCCAATGCTTCCAAATCGGGTTCCGCGCGAGTGATCCCGCTCAACAGCGAAGCGCTCGACGTGCTGAACGCGCGCCCCAAAGGCGTCAACGTCTTCACGCGGCCTACCGGGGCACCTGTGAAGCAGGTCGATGCGCGAGAATGCTTGCCCGGGCCTTCGCCGCAGCCGGTGTCGAGAATTTCCGCGTCCATGACCTGCGGCACACCTGGGCGAGCTGGCATGTCCGATCCGGCACACCCCTGTTCGTACTGAAGGAGCTGGGAGGCTGGAAGACGCTGGAAATGGTGAAGAAATATGCCCTGGCGCCGGAGCATCTGGCCCAGTACGCAAACGCGGTCATGTTTTAGTCAGAGCAGACCCCCGACGACAAGAAAAAAGCCCCTACGCTTGTGGCGTAAGGGCTTGATTTCGTTGGTATTTAGTTGGTGGGTCCTGCGAGATTCGAACTCGCGACCAACGGATTAAAAGTCCGCTGCTCTACCGACTGAGCTAAAGACCCGAACCACGCTTTGCATGCATCAGATGCTGCTTAGCGAAGACATAGATTCTAGCACCAAAATTTACGCTTCAATTCTTGATGCGGCTCAGTTGATCGATGACCCAGCCTGCGGCGCACTGGCCGAAGGTGGCGGTGACGGCCACTACCGAGCCGTAGCCGTGGCAGTTCAGCGTGCCGTCGCCTTCGATGGCGCAAGAGGCATCGGGCGGGGCGACGGCCTCGCGGCTGAAGACGCAGGCGATGCCGATGCGCTTGCCTTCCTTGGGTGCGCCGTGCTCGCGGCGCAGGCGGTAGCGCAGTTGGGCCAGCAACGGGTCGTGCGTGGTGGCGCTGAGGTCGTCGATATCGACCTTGTGAGCCAGGCGCTTGCCGCCCGCTGCACCCACGGAGATGAAGCATTGCCGCGTGGCGCGCGCATGGGCGGCCATGGCGGTCTTGGCCTTGACCTGGTCGCAGGCGTCGATGACGGCGCCGGCGCCCGGGGGCAGCAGGCGCAGCCAGTTGTCCGGGTCAACGAAGTCGTCGATGCAGTGCACGCGGCAGGCGGGGTTGATCTGGGCGATGCGCTCGCGCATGGCCTCGATCTTGGCCTGGCCCACGGTGGTGGTGAGTGCATGGATCTGGCGGTTGATGTTGGACTCGGCGACATGGTCCATGTCGATGAGGGTGAGTTCACCCACGCCGCTGCGCGCCAGCGCCTCGGCGGTCCAGGAGCCCACGCCGCCGATGCCCACCACGACAACATGCGCGGCGCGGATGCGCGCGGCGCCCGGCACGCCATACAGGCGCTCCAGGCCGCCGAAGCGGCGCTGCAGGTCGGCATCAGAAAAAACAGCGCCTGCTTCAGGCGCTGTCTTGTCTTCTTCCGGAAGGGATGAAGAAGCCGTGTCGTTCATCACTTGAGGCTGGCGAGACGGTTCTTGGCCGCAGCCGTGGCTTCGGCATTCGGATAGGCCTTGATCAGGTCTTCCAGCGTCTTGCGCGCGCCCTTGGTGTCCTTCATCTCGATCTGGCAGTTGGCGATGGACAGTGCCGCCTCCGGCGCCCGGCCGTGCATAGGAGCTGCTGCCAGCAGCGCGCGGAAGTTGGTGATCGCGTCCTTGTAGTTGCGATTGGCGTACTGCGCGTTGCCCAACCAAAAGCGTGCCGAGGGCACGTAGCCGCTCTTGGGCCACTGGTTCAGGAAAGACGAGAACGCCGTGCCGGCTTCGGCAAAGCTGCCTGCGCGGAACTGCGCCAGGGCGGCTTCGAAGTCGCGCTTCTCTGCCGGGTCGGCCGCGAATTCCTGGCCGTCCACCGTCACCGTGACGGGCTCAAACTGGCGCAGGCGCTCGTCCACGCCCTTGGCGATGTCGCGCTGGCCGCGCTGCAGCTCGGCCACATCGCGCAGCAGCTGCTCGTTCTGGCCGCGCAGCTTGGCTTGCTCGGACTTGAGCTGCTCGATCTGCGACTGCAATTCGAGCAGGCCACGGCGCGTTTGCGAGCTTTCCTCGGTCATGCGCTGCTGCGACTGCTGCATGCTGTCGACGCGCTGGCGCATTTCCAGGATGGCGCGGCGCGCCTCGTCATCGCCGAACAGTGCGGCATGGCCGCTGGCGGCGTAGCCGGCCATCAGGCCGGCCGCCAGCAGCGTGCGCAGCGCGGTGCGATGCAGGATCGGGGAGCGCTGCATGTTCATCAACGGTAGGACAGTTCAGCGCGGCGGTTTTGCGCGTAGGCGTCTTCGGAATGGCCTTCGGAGGCAGGCTTTTCCTTGCCGTAGCTCACGGCTTCCATTTGCGCATCGCTGACGCCCAGCAGGCCCAGCGAGCGGCGCACGGCTTCGGCGCGCTTTTGGCCCAGGGCCAGGTTGTATTCGCGGCCGCCGCGCTCGTCGGTGTGGCCTTCGATCTGGACCTTGCGAGCGGAAGATGCCTTCAGGAAGCGTGCATGGGCTTCGATCTGGGGCTGGGCATCGGCCTTGACGACGTAGCTGTCGAAGTCGAAGTAGACGACGCGGCTGACGCCCTGGGGACCTGCCTTGTCGGCGGCCGAGCCGGTCAGGTCCACGCCCGAGATGCCGCTTTGCGAGGTGCTGCCGGTGCCGGCGCCGCTGCCCTGGCCCGTGCTGGTGGCGCCCGCGTCGGTGACCGGGGTTTCGTCAAGTTTGACGCCCGAGCTGCAACCTGCCATGAGTGCGGTGACTGCAAGTGCCAGGGAAAGTCGTTTGATGGTGATCATGAAAAATCTCCGTATGTCCGGGTGGACTTCGTGCTGAGTTGACTGGTTGACTGAAAAGAAATCGGGGAAGCCGGATATCACTGGCGCTGGAACGGACCCCAGTCGGGCTCGCGGATGTCGCCGCCCTGCCCTGCCAGCCGTGCCTTGATCTTGCCGTCGAGCGTGGTGGTCATCAGGGATTCGCGGCCCTGCTGCAGGGTGGCGTAGACGATCAGGCGGCTGTTGGGGGCGAAGCTGGGGCTTTCGTCGGCCGTGGTGTCGGTGATGGCATTCACTGTGCCGGTGCCCAGGTCCATGACGTGGAGCTTGAAGCCCCCGCCCACGCGCGAGACGTAGGCAAGCCACTTTCCATCGGGGCTGACGCTGGGCGAGATGTTGTAGTTGCCGGTGAAGGTGACGCGTTCCGCACTGCCACCCGAGGCCGGCACCTTGTAGATCTGCGGAGCACCGCCACGGTCGCTGACGAAGTAGATGGAGCGGCCGTCGCTGGAAAAGTTCGGCTCGGTGTCGATGCCGCTGCTTTGCATCAGTCGGCGCGGCTCGCCGCCCTGGGCGCTGATCAGGTACAACTGCGAGCCGCCATCGCGGCTGAGCGTGACGGCCAGGGAGTTGCCGTCAGGCGACCAGGCCGGTGCGCTGTTGGAGCCCCGAAAGTTGGCAACCAGGCGCCGGCGGCCACTGGCCACATCGTGTACATAGACCACGGGCTTGCGCGATTCGAAGGACACGTAGGCCAGCTGCGTGCCGGTGGGCGACCAAGCGGGCGAGATGATGGGTTCCGGGCTGGACAGGGCCGACTGGGCGTTCTCGCCATCGGCATCGGCCACCCACAGGCGGTAGTTGCTGCCCGCCTTGGTCACGTAGGCGATGCGTGTGGAGAACACGCCCTTCTCGCCCGTGAGTTTCTCGTAGATGTAGTCGGAGATGCGGTGGGCCACCAGGCGCAGGTCGCCGGTGGTGACGGCAAAGCCCTGGCCCCCCAGGTCCTGGCCCTTGACCACGTCCCAGAGGCGAAAGCGCACGTCGTAGCGGCCATCGGCCAGGCGCGTGATGCTGCCCACGGCCAGCGAGTCAGCGCTCTTTTGGCGCCACATGGCAACGTCGGGGCGTGAGGTTTCGTCCAGTTGCACGCCGGCCGTGTCCACGGCGCGGAATTGACCGCTGCGCTCCAGGTCAGCCTGGATGATGGCCGAGATCTTCTGGGGCGCCTGCCCTTCTCCCTTGAATGCTGCAATGGCGATGGGCAACTGGGTCAGGCCCACGCCCGTCACTTCGACGCGGAACTGGGCCAGCGCGGGAATTGCGGGGGTTGAGGCGAGAGCGGCCAGCAGGGTTCGGCGCGAAGTGCGCGGCACGGCCGCCAGGGAGGAGGGAGAAAGGAGTCGGTCAATAGTCATTGGCATTCATCAATATCTACGGGAAGACCCCGGTACTTGCACAGGTGCGAATGTTACACACACTGGATGCGTCACGATGTAAGAACGTGCACTGTAGGGTCTGTCGGCCCAGGCTTTCTCGATCCCCGCCAGCCGCATCAGTTCCCCATGAGGCAGCCCCAGGCAAGCCCGCCGTAAAATCCGCGCTTCATGCAAGCACCATCCTCACCGCCGCCGGCCCCTGCGCCGTCCGCCGCACCGGCGGCCCTTGATCTCGCCAGCACCCTGACCCTGTCGCAGCGCCTCAAGCGCCTGTCACCCTACTTTGGTGGCCAGCGCCTGGCCTGGACGCTGGCCGTGGCTGCCACGCTGGTGGGCGCGGTCACCGAGCCATTGATCCCTGCCCTGCTGCAGCCGCTGCTGGACAGCGGCTTCACCGACGGCACGCTGCCACTGTGGTCGGTGCCGCTGGCCATCATCGGCGTGTTCCTGGTGCGGGGCCTGTCGCAGTTCGTGGGCCAGTACGCGCTGGCGCGCATTGCCAACGAGGGCATGCTGGCGCTGCGCAAGCGCCTGTTCGAGCGGCTGCTGGCGGCCGATATGGCGCTGTTCTCGCGCCAGTCGGCCTCATCGCTGTCCAATACCGTGGTCTATGAGGTGCAGACCGGCTCCACGCTGCTGGTGCAGGCCATGCTGGGCATCTCGCGCGACGGTTTCACGCTGGTGGCGCTGCTGGGCTACCTGCTGTATCTGAACTGGCAGCTGACGCTGGTGGTGGCGGCCGTGGTGCCGGGCGTGGCCTGGATCATGAAGACGCTGTCGCGCCGCCTGTACCGCATCACCAAGATCAGCCAGGAGGCCACCGATTCCCTGGCCTATGTGGTGGAAGAGAACGTTCTGGCCCACCGCATGGTGCGCCTGCATGGCGCGCAACAGGGCCAGCAAAAGCGCTTTGGCGGCCTGAGCGGGCAGCTGCGCAAGCTGGCCATCAAGGCTACCATCGCCTCGGCGGCCATGACGCCGCTGACCCAGTTGCTGGCCGCCGCCGCACTGTCGGCCGTGATCTGCATTGCGCTGTGGCAAAGCCGGGGTACGGGCGCTGCTGCGGCCAATGTGCAGGATGTGACGGTGGGCAGCTTTGCGGCCTTCATCACGGCCATGCTGATGCTGATTGCCCCTATCCGACGCCTGGCCGATGTGGCCAACCCCATCACGCGTGGCGTGGCGGCGCTGGAGCGGGGCCTGCATCTGCTGGAGGGCTCGGGCGACGAGACCGGCGGCACGCAGGTGCCAGGCAAGGCGCGTGGCGAGATCGAGTTGCGCGACGTGTCCGTGCAGTTTGGCGAGGACAAGGCACCCGCACTGAGCCATGTGGACCTGCGCGTGCGCCCGGGCGAGGTGGTGGCCCTGGTCGGCCCCTCCGGTGCGGGCAAGACCACGCTGGTGAACCTGCTGCCACGCTTTTTGCAGCCCACGGGCGGCCAGTTGCTGCTGGACGGAACGCCCCTGCCCGAATGGGATCTGGCCGCGCTGCGCCAGCAGTTCGCCATGGTCAGCCAGGATGTGGTGATGTTCAACGACACCATTGCCGCCAACGTGGCGCTGGGCGGGGTGGAAGACGAGGCCCAGCTGTGGGCCGCGCTGGATGCCGCCAATCTGGGCTCCCATGTGCGCGGCCTGTCCAACGGCCTGCAGACGGTGGTGGGCCACAACGCCAGCCAGCTGTCGGGGGGCCAGCGCCAGCGGCTGGCGATTGCGCGGGCGCTGTACAAGGATGCGCCCATCCTGATCCTGGACGAGGCCACCTCGGCCCTGGACAACGAATCCGAGCGCCTGGTGCAGGAGGCGCTGACGCGGCTGATGCAGGGCCGCACGACCCTGGTCATCGCCCACCGGCTCTCGACCATCGAGCATGCCGACCGCGTGGTGGTGATGGAGCGCGGCCGCATTGCCGAGCAGGGCACGCATGCCGAGCTGCTGGCGCGGGACGGCCTGTACGCCCGATTGAGCAGGAATCACACAACCTGATGTGGACAGCAGCGGCACCGGCAGTGCCACCCGCCTGGCTTGCTGCTACCAGCTTCCGCGCGAAGGCTGGGTCTTGCGCTCGGCCTTGATGGCCTTGGTGAGTTTGTCCACCATGTATTGGCGGTCCACCTGCCGGGCAAAGTCGGCTGCGGTGAAGCCACGCTGGTTGCGCAGGATGACGTCGGCGCCCTCGGTGATCAGCAGGTCCACCACGGCTTCGCTGCTGTATTGGGCGGCCAGCATCAGCGGGGTGGTGCCGTTGGGCGAGTCGGCGTCGATGTAGGCGCTGTTGTCCAGCAGCAGCTTGACGATGTCCAGCGTCTTGGGCAGGTCGGCCGAGGTGGCGTAGTGCAGCGGTGTCCAGCCAGGGCGGTTGACATCGGCGCCCCGGCGTATGAGTTCCTTGGCCAGGTCCAGGTGGCCTTTGATGCAGGCCATCATCAGCGGCGTTTCGCCCTGCTGGGAGGCCTCGTTGACCTTGATGCCCGGGGATTTGAGCAGCACGTCGAACACGCCCAGCGAGCCCTGGTGCAGGGCCGCTACCAGGCCCGGGCGGCCGCGCGTGTCGCGGGTGTTGGGGTCGAAGCCGCGAAAGATCAGGTTGACCATGGCGCGCTCGTTGTCGCTGATGATGGCGCGCACATAGTCGTCGTACTGGCTGGCATGCGCCAGCCCGCCGCTGGCTGCGGCCAGGGCCACCACGGCCTGGCCGGCCTGGGCCAGCCAGTGGCGCCGGCGCACGTCCACGCCCATGCCCACGCGGCCACTGGCCGCAGCATTCAGTCGCATGCGACAACCCCCTTGAAAAGCTGGTCGAAGTTGGCACTGGTCAGGGCCGCCACGTCCTCCACGGCCATGCCGCGCACCTGTGCAATCTGCTGGGCCACGTACGGCACATACGACGGATTGTTGGTCTTGCCGCGATAGGGAACGGGCGCCAGGTAGGGGCTGTCGGTCTCGATCAGCAGGCGGTCGGCCGGCACGAAGGCGGCCACGTCGCGCAGGTGCTGGGCGTTCTTGAAGGTGACGATGCCCGACATGGAGATGTAGTAGCCCAGGTCCAGCGCCGCACGCGCGACCTCCATGGTTTCGGTGAAGCAGTGGAACACGCCGCCGGCCTGGCCTGCCGAGCCGTCCTCGCCTTCTTCGCGCAGGATGGCCAGCGTGTCATCAGAGGCACTGCGCGTGTGGATGACCAGGGGCTTTTGCGTCTGGCGCGCCGCACGGATGTGCACGCGAAAGCGCTCGCGCTGCCATTCCAGGTCGGCAATGGTGCGCCCGCCCTTGCGGTCTTCCATGCCGTAGTAGTCCAGGCCCGTTTCGCCGATGGCCACCACGCGCGCCAGGGCGGCGCGCTCGACCAGGTCGGCCACGCTGGGCTCGGTCATGTGTTCCGTATCGGGGTGCACGCCCACCGTCGCCCAGAAATTGTCGTGGTCCAGCGCCAGCTGGTGCACGTCGCCGAATTCCTCCATCGTGGTGCAGATGCACAGCGCACGCGTGACGCGCGCGGCCGCCATGGCCTCGCGGATCTCGGGCAGGCGGCTTTGCAGCTCGGGGAAATTCAGATGGCAGTGGGAATCGGTAAACATGGAATCTCGTGGTTCAGAAACAGGCATGCCGACCGGAGAGCATTTCCTCCGTGTCGGCATGCGGGCAGAGGCAGGCGCAGGACTCAGACCGTCTGCGTGGCCTTGTCCGATGCCAGGGCCGAGCCCAGGATGTTCTCGATCTTGGCCTTGAGCTCGGCGGACTTCTCGTCCTTGGGGAACTGTATGCCTATGCCCTGCGTGCGGTTGCCCGAGGCGCGCGCGGGCGTGATCCACGCCACGCGGCCGGCCACGGGATAGCGCTGCGGCTCGTCGGGCAGGGTCAGCAGCACGTAGACATCATCGCCAAGACGGTACTCACGCTGCGTGGGCACGAAAACGCCCCCTTCGGCGAACATGGGAATGTAGGCGGCGTACAGCGCGGCCTTTTCCTTGATCGCCAGTTGCATCACGCTGGGACGGGGTGTGGTGGGTGCGGTGCTCATGGATGGTTTGCAGACATTGGTTCGGTGAGCGGCCGGCGCGATCGGCACCGGGCCCAGGGCTGTAGGTTAACAGGACGGGCTTTCATGTGGCGAAAAGCACCCAGCCGCGCTGCTGCACTGCCGCCACGCCCCGCTCCGCGCCTCATCCCCGGCGCTGACGGGCAGGCTGGCCGGACATGAGCACGCGCCGGGCCTCGGCGGCCAGGGCCTCGGTCATGAGTCCGGCGTTGAAGGGGTGGTCCGCCGTGCGCGCAGCCTGGGCCAGGGCGCGTGACCATTCGGCCAGCAGGCCCATGTCCAGCGGCCGTGACGGCAGGTCGGCCGGCGTGAAGTAGCGCGGCGCGGCGCCTGCGGCCAGGGCCATCAGGTCGTGGCAGATCTTCTGCAAGGCCTCCACGGCATGGGGCGGAGCATAGGCGGCCAGGGCCGCCACATCGCCCTTGGCCAGCGCGCGCGGCAACTGGGACCATGCGGCCATGTCCTTGCCGCCACCGCTGTGCGCCAATGCCAGCGCGTCGCCAGGCCGCCCGCCTGCGGCGCGCAGCGCCACGTCGGCCGCTTCCGGGGCCACGCCCTGCCCCTGCAGCCAGTCCAGGGCCTCTTGCTGATCGGGCCAGGCCATGGTGTGGGTCAGGCAACGGCTGCGGATGGTGGGCAGCAGCTGGTGGGCCGCCTCGCTGGCCAGCACGAAGCGGGCATCGCCCGGCGGCTCCTCCAGCGTCTTGAGCAGCGCATTGGCCGTGATGGCGTTCATCTGCTCGGCCGGGTAGACCAGCACGGCCTTGCCGAGCCCGCGCGCGCTGGTGCGCTGGCAGAACTCCACGGCGTCGCGCATGGCCTCGACACGGATTTCCTTGCTGGGCTTGCGTTTCTTGTCGTCGATGTCGGCCTGGGCCTTTTCGGGCAGCGGCCAGCCCAGCGCCATCATCTGCACCTCGGGCATGAGCACGCACAGATCGGCATGGGCGCGCACGTCGATGGCGTGGCAGCTGCCGCAGTGGCCACAGGCCCCCTGGGGCGACGGCGATTCGCACAGCCAGGCGCGCACCAGCGACAGCGACAGCGCGTACTGGCCCAGGCCGGAAGGCCCCTGCAGCAGCCAGGCGTGGCCGCGCTGGGCCAGCAGGCGCGTGCGTTGCCCGGCGATCCAGGCGGTGTCGGTCTCGGCCGGTTGTGGCAGGGCCTCGCTCATGCGGCACCTGCCTGTCCGCCGACCATGATGGCCAGCCAGCCCCGGCGCACCATGACCTGCGTGATCTGCTGCCAGACCGCATGCCGGCTGGCGTTGGAGTCGATGCGCGCAAAGCGCTGGGGCGCGGCGGCAGCGCGCGCCGCATAGCCCTGGGCCACGCGTGCGAAAAAGCTGCCGGGCTCGGACTCGAAGCGGTCCGGGACACGGGCCGAGGCCAGGCGCTCGGCGGCCACCTCGGCGGGCAGGTCGAACCAGAGCGTCAGGTGGGGCTCGCGCAGCAGATCGGGCTGGGGGGCGGTGCCCGTCTGCACCATACGCTCCAGCGTGGCCAGCGGCTGCAGGTCGAAGCCCCGGCCCGCGCCCTGGTAGGCAAAGGTGGCATCGGTGAAGCGGTCGCAGAGCACGACTTCGCCGCGCGCCAGCGCGGGCTCGATCACCTGCACCAAGTGGTCGCGTCGCGCGGCAAAGGCGATCAGAGCCTCGGTCAGCGGGTCCATGGCGTCGTGCAGCATCAGCGCGCGCAGCTTTTCGGCCAGCGGCGTGCCGCCGGGCTCGCGGGTGAGCGTCACCGTGCGGCCCTGGTCACGGAAAGCCTGGGCCAGCGACGCGATGTGCGAGGACTTGCCGGCGCCATCGATGCCTTCGAAGCTGATGAACAGGCCGGCGGGAGTTGCAGTGGTCATATGGAAAGAGAGGATACGCAAGCGCTGTGCAGAGCGCAGCAGCCCTGGGGGAATATCTCAGGGCTTTTGCCCAGGGCTTTGCTGGCCGCGCTGGTAGCGGTTCACGGCGCGGTTGTGCTCGTCCAGCGAGGCACTGAAATGGCTGGTGCCATCGCCACGCGCCACAAAGTACAGCGCCTTGGTCTGTCCGGGCTGCACGGCGGCCATGAGGGCGGCCTTGCCGGGCATGGCGATGGGCGTGGGCGGCAGGCCCGCGCGGGTGTAGGTGTTCCAGGGAGTATCGGTCTGCAGGTCGCGGCGGCGCAGGTTGCCATCGAATTTCTCGCCCAGGCCGTAGATCACGGTGGGATCGGTCTGCAGCAGCATGCCGATGCGCAGGCGGTTGCTGAAGACACCGGCAATCTGTGCGCGATCGGCCGCGCGGCCGGTTTCCTTCTCGACGATGCTGGCCAGGACCAGCGCTTCGTCGGGCGTCTTGAGCGGCGTGTCGGCCGAGCGCAGCGCCCAGACATCGGCCAGGCGCCGGTCCATGGCGTGCAGGGCGCGGCGCAGCACGGCCAGGTCGGAGCTGCCCTTGGCATAGGTATAGGTATCGGGGAAGAAGCGGCCCTCGGGCGCCACGCCCGCGCGGCCCAGGGCCTGCATGAGGGCAGCGTCGTCCATGCCTGCGCTTTCCTGGCGCAGGAATTCCTCGCGGGCCAGGGCGGCGCGCACCTGGCGCCAGTTCCAGCCTTCCACCAGGGTCAGGGCCTTGAGCGATTCCTCGCCGCGCGCGAGTTTTTGCAGCAGCACATAGGGCGTCAGGCCCGTGGTCAGCTCATAGTTGCCGGCCTTGATCTGCCGGTCCTGCCCCGAGACGCGGAACCAGGCGTACAGCAGCCGCGCATCGGTCTGCACGCCGGCCTTGACCACTTCGCGGGCCACGCCACGCGGCGTGGTGCCGGGCTCGACCTCCAGCTCCAGCGTGGGCTGGGCCAGCGGCAGCGGCTGGTTCAGCCACCACCAGCCGGCACCGGCCAGCACGGCGGCCAGCACCAGCAACATCATCAAAGCGCGAAAGATAAAGCGCACAACCTCGGTCCAAGCAAGCAATAGAGCGGCTGATCATAATTCAGCCATGACCCAGCCTTTACTGAACGGCATTGCTTCCGTTTCCCATCTCGGCGTGATACGCGCCCTCGGCGAAGACGCCGCCCAGTTCCTGCATGGACAGCTGACCAACGACTTCGCGCTGCTGGATCTGCAGCATGCGCGTCTGGCGGCGTTCTGCACGGCCAAGGGGCGCATGCTGGCCAGCTTCATCGGCTTCAAGCGCAGCAAGGACGAGATCCTGCTGCTGTGCGACCGCAGCCTGCTGGCACCCACGCTCAAGCGCCTGTCCATGTTCGTGCTGCGCGCCAAGTGCAAGCTCAGCGACGCCACGGCAGAATTCACGCTGCACGGGCTGGCTGGCGATGCCGCCGCGCAGGCCCTGGGCCGGACAGCCGTGCCCTGGTCCAAGACCGATGACGGCGACGCCAGCCTGATCGCCCTGTACCCGGCCGCCGGCCAGCCGCGCGCCCTGCGCGTGGCGCCCGTGGGCGCGCCCCTGCCCGAAGGCCCTGCACTCAGCGAGGCCGACTGGCTCTGGAGCGAAGTCGCCAGCGGCATTGCCACGCTGTCGGCGCCTGTGGTGGATGCCTTTGTGCCGCAGATGCTCAACTACGAATCGGTGGAGGGCGTGAATTTCAAGAAGGGCTGCTACCCAGGCCAGGAAGTGGTGGCCCGCAGCCAGTTCCGGGGCACGCTCAAGCGCCGCGCCTACCTTGCCCATGCACAGCAGCCGCTGGCCACCGGCATGGAGGTCTTCACGCCCGAGGACCTGGAGCAGGCCACCGGCACCGTGGTCCAGGCCGCCCCGGCGCCTGGCGGGGGCTGGGACGCCATCGTCTCCATGCAGACCAGCTCGGCCGACCAGCCCCTGCTGGCTCATGCCGCCCTGGGCGAAGGCCAGCGCGCCGATGCCGCACAGGCCGTGGCGCTGCAGCTCAAGCCCCTGCCCTACGCGTTGCGCGAGGACATCTGAGATTTGAGCCTTGCACCGCCTGAGCTGCATGCAGCTCAGGCGGTGAGCACTTTCCTCATGGTGATGTGGGGAATGCCGGCCTCTTCATAGGGCTCGCCTTCCGGCGTGAAGCCCGCGCGCAGGTAGAACGACTCGGCATGGCGCTGCGCATGCAGCACGACTTCGCGGTCGCCGCGCTGGCGCGAGGCTTCGACCAGGCTGTCCAGCACGATGCGGCCCCAGCGGCCGCCGCGCACGCTGCGGTCCACGGCCATGCGGCCGATCCTGCCCGCGCCCGGGCTGTCGCTGACCAGGCGGCCGGTGGCAATGGGCTGGCCCAGGCCGTTGTAGACCACGGCGTGGCGGGCCACGGGGTCGAATTCGTCGATCTCGATCTCGCGCGGCACGCCCTGCTCGTGCACGAACACGGCCAGGCGCAGGCGCTCGGCGTCGCGGCCCAGGTCGTTCCAGCTGCCCGATGCCACGCGCACCACGCTCTGGCCGGACTCATAGGCCGTGAGCACGTCGCGCAGCTGCTGCGGCACGGGCAGCGGCTGGCGCGTGGTGGCATCGGCGAACACATAGACCAGTTCCACGGTGTTGAGCAGTTCCATGCCGCGGAAGATGCCGGCCTCGAACAGCAGCGAGGTATTGCCCTGCCTGGCACAACGTATGCCCACATGCAGCACGTCGCCCAGCGTGGCCGATGCGTGGTAGGTGGTGGTAGCCTTCTTGACGAACAGCTCGCCGCCCAGGGCCGCGAAGGACGATTCATAGGGCAGGCCCAGCTGGCGCCAGTAGTCGGTGACGGCCACGTCGGCGTACATCAGGTAGTGGGCGTTGAAGACGATCTTCTGGGCGTCCACTTCGGACCAGCGCACTTCGATGCGTTGCAGCGTGCGGAAATCTTGGCGTTGCATGGGGGTGTTTCTCTCCTGTTGTCTTGGGGTGTCTTGGGGTGTCTTGGGGTGTCTTGGGGTGTCTTGGGGTGCTTTGGTGCGTCTTGGCCTTCAGGCCGCGAAGGCGTCGCTCAAGGCGCGCGCCATGTCGGCATGTGCACGGCGCGCTTCCGCAATGGCGCGGCCCATCTTGACGAATTCATGGGTCACGCCCCGGTAGATCTCCAGGTCCACGGGCACGCCGGACATGCGCAGCTTGTCGGCGTATTCCACGCCCTCATCCACCAGCGGGTCGCATTCGGCCAGGCCTATCCAGGCCGGGGCCACGCCGTCCACGTCAGGCGCCAGCAGCGGGGCAAAGCGCCAGTCCTCGCGGTCGGCGGGGCTGTTGAGGTACTGGGCGAAGAACCAGGTTATGGCCGGCTCGTCGATCACCAGCCCGTGAGCGAAGCGGCGGTGCGAGTCGGTGTCCTGGTTCGCTGTCGTGCCCGGGTAGATCAGCAGTTGCAGGGCCAGCTTGAGGCCGGTGTCGCGCGCATGGATGGCGCAGGCTGCGGCCAGCGTGCCGCCCGCGCTGTCGCCGCCCACGGCCAGGCGCGCAGGGTCGGCGCCCAGCGAGGCCGCCTGCGCGGCCAGCCACTGCAGCGCGTCCCAGGCGTCGTTGTGGGCCGTGGGGAATTTGTGCTCTGGCGCGCGCCGGTAGTCCAGCGAGACCACCATGGCGCCCGACAGATGGGCCAACTGGCGGCACAGCACGTCGTGCGTGGCCACGCTGCCTACGGTGAAGCCGCCGCCGTGCAGGTACAGCAGCACGGGCAGGCCCGTGGCCGGCGCCTGGCTGCGCTCCACGGGCGCATAGAGCCGCGCGGGCAGCAAGGCGCCATCGCGCGCGGGAATCTGCAGATCCTCGACACGCGGCAGAACCGGCTTGGGAATTTCGAGCACGCCGGCCCCCGCCTCGTAGGCGGCACGTGCGCCTTCGGCGCCCAGCTGGTGCAGAGGCGTGCGCGCGGCGCGCTCCATGCGGCGCAGCACATCGCGCATCTGGTGGGTCAGGGACGCCGGCAGCGGCGTGGCATGGGAGGAGGATTCAGTCTGGGGCACGTTCAGGAGCACGTTCAGGGACAGGTTCGGTAGCGACTATCTGGCAAGGCAATTCGGTGGGACCGGCGAGGTGCGGCCGACCAGGCACGGCGCAGCAGGCATTGTGCCGCGAGCACAAGGCCCTGGCAGCCATGCGATGGCAGTGCATGCCCGCGCTGTCGCCCCCGTGACCGCCGCAGCGCCCTCTCAGGGTTTGCTTTGTTTGCAGTGCAGCACGCGCGGTCTAGATTCGGCGCACTCCCCCTGATCCCCACCATGGGCCGCAGCGGCCCGCAACGAGTCACCGACCATGGCCTTCATCAACTACGTCACCCAGATCCAGTTTGACTTCGGCGCCGTGCGCCTGTTGCGCCAGGAGTGCGAGCGCGTGGGCATCACGCGGCCGCTGATCGTCACCGACCAGGGCGTCAAGGCCGCTGGCGTGCTGCAAAAGGCGCTGGATGCGCTGGGCGGCATGCCGCATGCGGTGTTCGACCAGACGCCCTCCAACCCCACCGAGGCCGCCGTGCGCGCGGCCGCTGCGATCTACCAGGAGCAGCGCTGCGACGGCCTGATCGCCGTGGGCGGCGGCAGCGCCATCGACTGCGCCAAGGGCGTGGCGATTGCAGCCACGCACGAAGGGCCGCTATCGCACTACGCCACCATCCAGGGCGGCTCGCCGCGCATCAGCGAGCGCGTGGCCCCGCTGATCGCCGTACCCACCACCAGCGGCACGGGCAGCGAGGTGGCGCGCGGCGCCATCATCATCGTGGACGACCACCGCAAGCTGGGCTTTCACAGCTGGCACCTGGTGCCCCGTGCCGCCATCTGCGACCCGGAACTGACCTACGGCCTGCCCGCCATGCTGACGGCCGCCACGGGCATGGACGCCATCGCCCATTGCATGGAGACCTTCATGGCGGCGGCCTTCAACCCGCCTGCCGACGGCATTGCGCTCGATGGCCTCACGCGCGGCTGGGCCCACATCGAGCGCGCCACGCGCAACGGCCAGGACGCCGAGGCGCGCCGCCAGCTGATGAGCGCCAGCATGCAGGGCGCCATGGCCTTCCAGAAGGGCCTGGGCTGCGTGCACAGCCTCAGCCACAGCCTGGGCGGCGTGAACCCGCGCCTGCACCATGGCACGCTGAACGCCATGTTCTTGCCCGCCGTGGTGCGCTTCAATGCCGAGGCAGAGAGCGTGCGCGCCGAACAGCGCCTGCAGCGCATGGCCCACGCCATGGGCCTGGACTCGGGCAGCGACATTCCCGAAGCCATACGCGACATGAACGCCCGCCTGGGCCTGCCCACGGGCCTGGCCGCCATGGGCGTGGAGCGCGCCCAGTTTGCAGCCGTGATCGGCGGCGCGCTCAAGGACCATTGCCACGGCACGAACCCGCGCCTGGCCAGCGCCGACGACTACGAGCAGATGCTGGCCACCTCGCTGTAAGCGGGACTCAGCCGCCAGCACTAGGCTGGGGTGTTGTCGATGGAGGCTGGGGTGTTGTTTGGGATGCCACTTGCGCCGGAGTTTGTGCCGAAGTCTGCACCGGAGCCGGCGCTGCGCCAGCTTCCATCATCCGGCGCACCTCCACGTTCTGCATCAACTGCTCGGCCATGACGCCCAGCAGCTCCAGATCGGCCGCCGAGACCTCGCGCGGCGCGTCGTCCATGATGCAAAAGCTGCCCAGCACCGTGCCGTGGCGGTTCTTGAGCGGCACGCCCGCGTAAAAGCGCAGCCGCATCGCCTGCAACGCGGGGTTGCCGGCAAATCGGGGGTCGCGCGTGGCGTCATGCACCACCAGGGCGTCACCGCCATGGACCACGTAGGAGCAGATGGACTGCGCACGCGGCATGCCGGCGGAAGCCGGGTCGCCCTGGTCCGCCACCAGCAGGCTGCCGGGCGTGTGCACGCGGTCGGCATCGACCCATGAGACCTGGGCCCATTTCACATCGAAGGCATTGGCGGCCTGCTGGGCTGCCTCGTGGTACAGCGACGGCAGGCCGGGCCCGAGCACGCCGCTGTCGTGCAGCTGGCGCACGCGCTGCGCGTCGTCATCGGGAATGGGCGCGGCCAGGCCCTGGCCTGCCGCGTCAGGCAGGCGCAAGGCATCCACCCACAACTGCAGCTCGCGCAGGCCGGACACGCAGGCGGCGGCGCCGCAGCGGCGCGCGAACTCGGGGTCGGACACCACGGCCGGCGCATTCCACAGCGCCAGCACCACGCGCAGGTGCGGCCAATGGCGGCGCACGCGGCGCATCAGTTGGCGCACCACGGTCTGGGGCTGGGTGCTGAAGACGGACAGCACCAGCAACTGCGCCTCGGCCAGCGCCTGGGCTCCTGCGTGGCCTTGCGGCAGGCCGCCCTGCCCCGGTCCCAGCTGGCGCCATTGCGGGTCGGCGGCCAGAGCCCAGTCCGAGCAACTGACCACGTGGCCGCGCAGCGCCTCGCTGTGCGCCACCATCGCGGCTGCCAGGGCATCGACCTCCCAGCGCGCGCCCACGCAATGGATGCGCAGGGCGCGCGTGGCCAGGGCCGCAGCGGGCGGCGGATGGCTTTCGCGCAGTTCCTCGATCAGGGCATCCATGCCGCTGGACAGGCGCAGCCGGTGTTCGGCCGTGGCCGATTCCAGGTGCTGCTGCGTGGCCAGGCGCAGTGCGGGGATGGCCACCTCGTCATAGAAACCGGCCACTGCGGCCGAGCGTTCGTCCGCCGAGGCGCGCGCCGGCAGCCTTGCGTCCACCAGTTCATGCGCCAGCGTGACCGCGTCTTCCACGTCGTCGGCCAGCAGGCGCTGGTACAGGCGCTGAGCCGGCCCCAGCACGGGCGAGCTGCCCAGCAGCACCTCCATGAATTGCAGCGCCGGGATGTAGCGCCCCAGCACCAGCAGGCAGACCGTCAGCGGAGTGGACAGGATCAGCCCTATCGGCCCCCACAGCGCTGTCCAGAAGGTGGCCGACACGATGATGGACAGCGTGGACAGGCCCGTGCTGCTGCCATACAGCCAGGGCTCGATCAGGTTGTTGCTGATCAGCTCCAGCGCCATGATCAGGCCCAGCGTCATCAGCAGCATCTGCCAGCCCGGGTCCACGGCAAAGGCCAGCGCCAGCGGGAAGGCGGCCGAGATCATGGCCCCCACATAGGGCACGAAACGCATGATGGCCGCCAGCACGCCCCAGAGAATGGCGCCCGGCACGCCAATGAACCACAGCCCCGCCGCCATGGGCAGTCCGTAGGTGATGTTGACGACGAACTGCATGCGCAGGTACTTGCCTATGCGCTGCGAGGCCTCGTCCAGCGCGTCGGTGGCCACGTGCAGGTTGCCGCCCATCAGGCGCAGCAACCGGTCGCGCAGGTCATCGCGGTCCAGCAGGATGAGGATCACGAACAGCAGCACGATGCCGGCCATGGTCACGGGCTCGGCCACGCGGCCCAGCCACTGCAGCATGCGCGCCGTGGGCTTTTGCTCGGGCGACTGGATCTCCACCTTCTGCACGCGGGGCGTGGTGGCGCCGCGCGATATCTCGCGTTCCACGGTGTCATAGGTGCGCAGCGCGCCGTCCCAGGCACTGGGCATGTTGGCGTTCCTGCGCAGGCTGCGCAGCTTGTCGCGGATGGTGTTCTGGTAGGTGGGCAGATCGGCGCTGAGCTGCTGCACCTGGCTGCCCAGATAGGTACCCATTCCCGCCAGCGTCGCCAGCGCCATGACCACCACCAGCAGCGTGGCCGCCATGCGCGGCATGCCCCAGCGCTTGAGCCGGGAGACGGCCGGATCCAGCAAAAAACCGAACAACAGCGCCAGCGCCAGCGGAATCAGCAGCCCTTGGCCGAAATACAGGCCGGCAATGACGATGCTGGCCACCAGCAGCCCGGTGAGCAGGCGCAGCGCAGGCACCATGTCGGCCAGCTGTGCCAGGCCCGGCAGTGCCGAACGCACGCTGCGCGCGAAATCGGCATGGGTGGCGGCATGGGCGGCGGAATTAGCGGCTGCATTGGCAGCATTGCCGCCTTCGGCGGCGGCAGGAAGGGCCTGCCGTGAAGGCGACGGCGCAGGGTCGGAATGTGGGTTCATGGAAACGGGATGTCAGGGCTTGGATGCAGGTATGGATACTGCCTCACATCCGCATATCGGGGGATTGCACAGCGCGCCGCAGGCCTGCCCTGTCAGCGAGCACCGCAATTGCCGGAACGCCGTTGCCGCCGGCGCATCGGCCCGATCACCAGCGCACACGCACCACGGTACCCCCACCGGCCCGCGGCAGGATATCCAGCACAGCCCCGATGGCATGGGCGCGGCGATGCATGCCTGCCAGGCCCAGGCCCTGCAGGCCAAGCGGGATGGCACCCTGCGCAGGGCCACGGCCAGGGCCAGGGCCGGGGCCGGGGCCAGGATCGGAAGGCAGGCCGCAGCCGTCATCTTCCACGCGCAGTTCCCAGTGCAATGCACGCCGGGCATCGCGGCCAGGGCTTGCAGCATCTGCACGATCCACCGGCTCCAGCACCAGCCACAGCGTGGTGGCGCGCGCATGCTGCAGCGCATTGCTCACGGCCTCCTGGGCGATGGCCAGCAACTGCTGGGACGGCTGGCCACGCGGCAGGTCTGGCAGGTCTTGCAAGACTGGCAGGTCCGGCACCCCGCGCAGCCCGGCGGCGGCATGCGGATCGGCCACGCTCCAGCAGATGCGCATGCCGCGCCGGTCCAGCACGGGCTGCAGCCGGTGGCGCAGGCGCGCCAGCCGCACGGGCAAGGCGTCTTCCATGGCGTCCATGGCATCCACCATGAGCCGCAGGTCCAGCAAGCCCTGCTCCAGCAATTCCTGCGCCTGGCGCTGGCGGGTCTCGCGCGGGTCCAGCAAGGCCATGGCATGCACCAGCAGCCCGCCCACGCCGTCGTGCAGGTCGGCGGCAATGCGCCGGCGCTCGGCCTGCACTTCGCGCGAGGGCCGGGGACTGCGCCGGCGCCGCCACAGCAGCAGCCTGTGCAGTCGCCGGGCGCCCATGGCGCACAGCAGCGCCGTGGATACCAGCAGGGCCAGGCTGGCCAGGCTCAGCCACGGCGGGGCCTGGGCGCCCGCCTGCCAGAGCCAGGCGCACAGACCCAGCATCTGCAGCAGGCCCAGGGCCAGGCAGATGGCCAGCGTGCGAAGGGGATCTTTCATGGCCAAGCCGTGCCAGGCGCGGCCGCCATGGCCCGGGCGGCGGCAGACCGCTGCGGGCAGGACGCCGCCCCAGGATCAGAACAGGCCGCGCAGCGATGCAAAGCGTACCGCCTGGGCGCGTGTGCGCACCTGCAGCTTGCGGTAGATGTTCTTGATGTGCGTGTTGACCGTCATGGCGCTGATCATCAGGCGCGAGCCGATCTCGGCGCTGGTGTAGCCGCTGGCCACCATGCGCAGCACCTCGCGCTCGCGGGTGGACAGGCGGTCTGCCTCGTCGGGCGTGCGGCGCTTGGGCTCGGCGCCCTGGGTCTTGTCGAAGCGCTGCAGCAACCTGCGCGCCAGGCTGGGGGTGACGGATGCGCCGCCATTGGCCACCTGCAGCACGGCCTGCGGATAGTTGCCGAACCAGGAGTTCTTGACGAGGTAGCCCGTGGCGCCCAGCTCGAAGGCGCGCAGCACCTGTTCGTCGTTTTCCATCACGGAGATGATGACGGCCTCGGCCGTGGGCCGCACGGTCTTCATCATGTCCAGCAGCTCGAAGCCCTCGCCGTCACCCAGGTTCAGGTCCACCAGCATCACGTCGAATTCATGCTGGCGGATGGCCTTGCGCCCGTCGCGCACGCTGCCGGCTTGGGCCACGACCAGGGTGCGCGGGTCGTTCATGATTTCCTGCGCAATGACCATGCGGATATGGGCATCGTCGTCCACCAGCAGCACCCGCACGGGCTTGTCGGGCTGGCCCGCCAGGTAGTCGGGCCACATGGCAGAGCTCAGACCTGTGCCCAGCATGCCCTGGGCGCGAGGGGACTCGGCGATCAGGGGTCGGGCATCGGCGGGAACGTCGGATGGATTCATGCTGCTCTCCTCAAATGTCACGCCATGTGTATGACGCAACCGATCACAGACTTGCCTTTCCACATTAAGAGAAATCGCAACCGATATCCACAATCTTTGACGAAGTTTGTGAAAGATTGCGTAGATTACAAATTAACACCTTTGTGTGAGGAATCGACTACGGAGTTTCCTGAGCGCCGGCCCGGCGGATCTTGCGGATCCAGCCACCGCGCACCGCGCCTCCAATCCCGCCCTGTGACAAAGGCCGATCCCGCCTTTGTTGCCGCCGCCGGCCTCAGTTGCGTGCACTTCGATACACCAGGTTGCCCAAAAGCCACCGCACCCGCCGAAACGGCGGCCCCAAGCAAAGCTGCAACCGTAAATTTTCTGTCGTTACACCTTGAAACTACCCAGATCCATTCATCGCGCACGGCTGACGCTTTAACGCGATGCAGCCTGCCTGCAAACGGCTTGGGTGGGTAAGTACCCGGCAAGTGGATCAGCGCTCATGGCTACCCCGGACAAGAGATGGAACGGACGGATCTCCCCGAGCACATTGGAGTCCAGACAACGAGCAGGGGTCCAGGGAGACAAAGCCGGAAACCTCCGCAAAGTGTCTGCAAAACGGGTGCTTACACACCTCTTCCTGATAGTCCGATTCTTCATCAAGGAGCCATCATGAAATCGCTTGCAATTCTTTCCCTGAGCTTGATCGCAACAGCTGCCATGGCAGGCCCCATGGGTGGTGGCGGCGGTGGCGGCAGCGGCGGCGGCAGCAGCAGCTCCCAGATCGAAATCAATGGCCCCAGCGTTCAGGTCACCCTGCTGAACAGGAGCGGCGTGCTGAACGTGGCAACGGGTGGTGGCAAGGCCTCCCAGAACCTGGCCAGCAATGCAGGCAACGTGACCATCGATCGCAGTGGCAGCTCGCTGCAGGTCGTCGCAGCCACCGGCAGCGGCATCCTGAACAAGGCCGATGGCTATAGCGCAGTGGCCGTCAACAACCTGGCCTCCAACTATGGCGAAGTGGACGTGAAGAGCACTTCGATCCAGGTGGTGGCTGCCAAGAACTCCGGCATCATCAACTACGCCGGCAACGGTTCCATGGCAGTGCAGAACATCTCCAGCAACAACGGCTGCGTGACCTGCTACAACAACCACTGAGCCTGGCTGCCGGACGAAGGAAACTGCCGGGCGGCCCCAGGCCACCCGGCGGCACCTTCCCGGCGAAGACCCAGCTCACCGCACCAGGAGAGCCCACCATGCACACCGCCGCCCATCTCTGTTCGGCTGCCCTATTGGCCTGGCTCGCCCTCGGAGCGAACCCCCTTCATGCAGCGGCCCCCGGCGAAGACCCGGTGGTGCTGAACAAGCCCGTCGACTACCTCAGGCTGCCCACGGCCAAGCAGCCGACATCGTCGGGGCTGGACACCGTCACCGACATCCCCATCAATGTCAAGGCCAAGATCGCGCGCTACGAAGCCATGTCCATGACCAATGCGCCCGGTATCTCCACCGAGGCGAACGTGGTGACCACGACCACGACGAGCAGCACGGGCATGCAGCGCACCTGCACCCAGGACCTGGCCAGCAACACCAACGCCAGCGCATTCAACCGCTACGGGCCCCAGACCAAGGACCAGATCGTGGTCCTCAAGGGCGACCTGGTCAACGTCTGCCGCTAGCGCGACACCGGGCGGCCAGCCTTCGGGCCGCCCACCATTTCTCGATCCCCCATTTCCGGCGCCGACGCCCGTGCGCGCCTGTGCCCTGGCTCGCCGTTTTCCAGCAGAGGTCCATCATGCGCAACCGCCTTCCATCGCCAGGACTTCCCCGCCCCGATGCCGCGCTGCAGCCGGCACTCGGCGGCCATGCGGACGACCGTGGGACTTTCCGCCAGCGATGGTCCGGCAGACAGGGTTGCATGCGGGCCATTGCCTGCGCCGTCTCTGCCTCCATCGTGCTGCTGTCGGGCTGCGCGCCGCTGGATGCACGCAAGGACGCCAAGTACCTGGACAAGGTCTATGCGGCCGACCGCCCCGTGGTGCGGCCGGTGCGCTCGATATCGAGCTTTTCCGACTCGCTGATGTGCATGGACAGGATGTTTCGCAACAGCCACATGCCCACGGTGCTGATCACCAGCAAGCAGTTGCCCGACTACTCGGGCCGCGTGGCCGTGGCCGCCAAGGAGATGGTGGTCACCGCCCTGTCCCAGATGTCGCGCGTCAGCAGTGCCTTCCGCTACGTGGACTATGAGGTGGACATCGCCCGCCAGGATACGGTGCAGAACCTCACCACCATCTTGCTCAACAACAACCAGATCCAGCTGCAGCGTCCCGCCCTGTATGTGTCGGGCGCCGTGTCCTTCATGGACCAGAACGTGCTGCGCAACAACGTGGACATAGGCACCAGCGCCTCGCGCCTGGAAACCGGCTACAGCGCCAACCGCAGCGGCGCCGTGCTGGGCATGGAGCTGCACCTGGGCGACTTCCGCACGCGCACCATCATCCCGGGCCTGGATTCGGCCAACGAGGTCGTCATCGGCAACGGCAGCCAGGGGCTGGACCTGTCCGGCCGCATCGGCTCCTACGGCGTGCAGTTCAGCGTGGGCCGCGACTATGCCCAGGGCTCGGGCCCGGCCGTGCGCACCCTGGTCGAGCTGGGCATGATCGAGCTGCTGGGCAAATGGTCGCGCCTGCCCTACTGGCAGTGCCTGACGCTGGACCAGACCCACCCCGACTTCCAGCGCCAGCTGCGCGACTGGTACGAGGAAGGCGAAGCCGGCATCCACCAGGAGCTGGTGCGCCAGTCGCTGATCAGCAAGGGCTATCTGCCGCCGGACGCCCCGGCCTTCACCGCAGGCAACCCGCAGTGGCGCGAGGCCATAGGGCGCTTCCAGGCCGACAGCGGCATGGTGGTCAACGGCGTGGTGGACTTCAACACCTATGAACGCGCACTGCGCGACTTCGTGGCCGTGGGCGCCGATGGGCACATCACGCGCATCGGCTGGAACACCAAGAGCGCTGCGCCGGTCACCACCGCCTCCGAGAACGTGGCCGTGGGCACGGGCGACTACCGCTACGGCGCCCCCGCGCCCGACCGCAAGCTGGACCTGTGGGTGGAGAACATCACGCCCACCCGCACCTCCTTCGAGACGGGTGAGCAGCTCTTCCTGTCCACCACCGTGTCGCGTGCCTCCTACCTGTCGTGCTTCATGGCGGGCGCCGATGGCGAGGTCACCCGGCTGGTGCCCAACGACGTGAACCGCTCGGGCTGGATCACCGCCGCCCAGTCCGTGCGCCTGCCCGACTGGATGAGCCCCAACCCCGGCTATGTGATCAACGCCGGCCCTCCCGGCAAGGAAGGCGTGGCCTGCTTCGCCACCGAGCAGAACATGACCGACAAGCTGCCCACGCTGCTGCAGGGCAAGGCCTTCATCGCCATCCCGGGCATGCGCTCCCTGGAGGATGTCAACCAGTACATGGCCAGCTCGCTGGGCGCAGACGGGTACACCGGCTCGGCCCGCTTCTGGCAGGTGGTGCCGGCCCAGGCCAAGCGCTGATGCACGGTGCGGAACACAAGCCAACCAGAGGCACCTGCCATGCCCTCCAGCGCTCATGAAACCTCGCCGCGGCGGCGCCGCGGGCTGCGCCTGACCGCCAGGCTTGTGCTGCCCGGGCTGCTGGTGGTGCTGCCCGGTCTGGCGCCCGCCGTGCTGCCGCATGTGCAGGCGGCAGCCCGCTTCACGCCGGTCATGCCCATCCGGGTGGCGACGGCCAGCGTGTACGGCTCCCAGCCGGGCACCAGCAACATCACTTCGACCTCGGATACCGCCCAGCAACGGGCCCTGTCCCAACTGCGCAGCCGCGCCGAAGGCAAGGGCGTGAGCCCAGCCACGCAGCGCGAGGCGCAATGGGTCATGGGCCTGCTGGCACTGCATGGCATTGCCATGGCCCAGGACGGGCCACAGGCCAGGAACTGGTTCGAGCGTGCCCAGCGCGCCGGCCATCCGCTGGCCAGCGCGGGACTGGCCTGGTGCGCCATGGACGGCTGCGGCCAGCCCCCCGATCCACCGGCCGCAAGGCCCTGGATCGCCCAGCTGGCCAAGACCGACCCGGCCCGTGCGCAATACCTGGAATGGCTGCTGGCACGGCGCTTGGCGCCGCTGTCCACGGCCGAGCCCGTGGGCGAGGCCTTGACCGTGGCAGGCACGCCCGACCAGGAGCTGCTGCAGCGCGCGGCGCGTTCGGGCAGCCCCGGCGCCCAGCTGGAATGGGGCCTGGCCCTGCTCGCGCAGGACGAGCCCGAGGCCGCCCT
The DNA here is from genome assembly GCF_001682645.1 of Delftia sp. JD2. Classification (NCBI taxonomy): domain Bacteria; kingdom Pseudomonadati; phylum Pseudomonadota; class Betaproteobacteria; order Burkholderiales; family Comamonadaceae; genus Delftia; species Delftia sp. JD2. The sequence continues at coordinate 54,664 of NZ_LFJT01000008.1, read as the reverse complement.
GCGCCAGTTCCGCGCGGCGGCGCCACGCTCATCCAGCGCGGCGACCAATGCGCAGATGCTGGGCGACCGCATGCGGCCCGCGGGCCAGCTGGTGTCGGCCCAGGGCACGTCTGCCCCGCCTGCGGCGCAGGGGCCGCAACGGCTGCAGCGCACGCCGGAGTTGCGGGGCTCGCCCAGCGAGCAGGACATCCAGGTGCGCCAGCCCGTCACGGCCCAGCAGCAGTGGGAGCAGGCCCAGCGCTATCACCGTGGCGAAGGCGTGCCGGCCAACTACACCGAGGCCCTGCGCCTGTACCAGCAGGCGGCGTCCCACGGCCATGTGGCATCGCGGCGCATGCTGGAGTTGATCTATTCGCGCCCCGCACAGGGCGGCGGTGTGGACATTGGCTGGATGCAGCAGCTGGCACGCATCGACCCCATGACCATGCAGCCCATGGCGCCCATCAGCCCTGCGCCCTACCGGCGCGACCCCACGCCGCTTTTCGACATGGTGCCGGCGCCCTGGCACCGGAACTGACGCAGGCCCCGGGTCCTGCCCTAAAGCAGCACATCCAGGCCCGTGTCGGCCATCCAGTCCACCGGGTCCTGGCGCAGCACCATGTCGATGTCCAGGCCCAGGGCCACCCCCACTTCGCCGGGAAAGCTCACGGCCAGCGCGCGCTCGCCCCATTGCGCCTCGCGCGATCGGGCGCGCCAGGCGGCGATGTGCAGCACGCAGGCCAGGGGATCGAAGCCGGGCTGGGCCAGCGGCGCGTGCAGGTGCTGCAGCGCGTCGGCCAGCAGCGGCGGAAGGTTCCAGCGCCGGGCCAGGCCTGCGCTGACATGGCTGTATGCGTAGCCGCACAGCCGCATCTCCAGTTCGGCACGGCGCGGGTCCAGCGGGCCGACCAGCTCGGAGATGGTGGCCGCGCGGCCGGGATCGATCATGTGCATGGCCAGCTCGCCCAGCCCGTGCAGCAGGCCTGCCGCATAGGCCGCCGTGGGGCTGGCCTGTACCGTGCCGGCCAGCGCGCGGGCCACGCGTGCGGCATCCACGCTGTAGCGCCAGAAGGCCGGCATGGCCACGCCCGGCACGGCATGGGTGCCCACGCCCAGCGGCATGCCCCGCACGATCTGTCGCAACTGCGCGGGCGCCAGCAGGGCCAGCGCCTCCGGAATGCCGGTGACACGGCCCGCCATGCCGAAGACCGGGCCGTTGGCCTGCGCCAGCAGCCCGGCAGCGAGCGCGGGGTCGGCCGCGAACAGCTGGCTCAGCCGGCGCAGGCTGGGCTGCTCGGGCACCAGCTCGCGCAGCAGCAGCGCCACAATGCGCGGCTGCGCCGGCAGGGCCAGCGTCTGGGTCAACAGCGTCTGCAGATCCAGTGCGTGCGCAGCCATCGCGTTTCCTGCCTTGCCCTGCCCGGCCTTACTTGCGGGTCTGCAGCTTGGCGAAGGCCGAGGCCATGGCCGACTGCTGCGCCGGCTCGGGCGCGCGGCGCTGGCCGCCCTGATGGCCCTGGCTGCCCCGGCCTGCGCTCTCGAAGCGGTTGTCACGGGGGCCGTCGCGGCGCGCGGGCGCCGCATCCAGCTTCATGGTCAGGCTGATGCGCTTGCGCGCCACATCGACCTCCAGCACCTTGACCTTGACGATCTGGCCGGTCTTGACGACCTCGCGCGCGTCCTCGATGAACTTGTGGCTCATCTGGCTGACGTGGACCAGGCCATCCTGGTGCACGCCCAGGTCCACGAAGGCGCCGAACTGGGCCACGTTGCTGACCGTGCCCTCCAGCGTCATGCCTTCCTTGAGGTCCTTGATGTCTTCCACGCCGTCATTGAAGCGGGCGACGACGAAGTCCGGGCGCGGATCGCGGCCGGGCTTTTCCAGCTCGCCCAGGATGTCCTTGATGGTGATGGCACCGAACTGCTCGTTCACGAACTGCTCGGCCTTCAGGCCCTTGAGCACCTCGGAGCGGCCCATGAGCTGGTCCACGCTCTTGCCCGTGGTGGCAATGATGCGTTCGACCACGGGATAGGTTTCCGGGTGCACGCCCGTCATGTCCAGCGGGTTGTCGCCGCCGCGGATGCGCAGAAAGCCTGCGGACTGCTCGAAGGTCTTGGCGCCCAGGCCGGCCACGTCCATCAGCTGCTTGCGGCTCTTGAAGGAGCCGTTGGCATCGCGCCAGCGCACCACCGACTTGGCCACGCTGCCCGACAGGCCCGAGACGCGCGACAGCAGCGGCGCCGAGGCCGTGTTCAGGTCCACGCCCACGGAGTTCACGCAGTCCTCGACCACGGCGTCGAGCTGGCGCGCCAGCTCGCTTTGGTTCACGTCGTGCTGGTACTGGCCCACGCCGATGCTCTTGGGGTCGATCTTGACCAGCTCGGCCAGCGGGTCCTGCAGGCGGCGCGCAATGCTGGCGGCGCCGCGCAGGCTCACGTCCACATCGGGCATTTCCTGCGAGGCGAACTCGCTGGCGGAATACACGGAAGCGCCGGCCTCGCTGACCACGACCTTCTCGATCTGGCGGTCGGCCTTGCTGGCGATCTTGATCAGGTCGGCCGCCAGCTTGTCGGTCTCGCGGCTGGCCGTGCCGTTGCCGATGGCAATCAGGTTGATCTGGTGCTTTTCGACCAGGCGGGCCAGCACGGCCAGGGAGCCGTCCCAGTCGCGGCGCGGCTCATGCGGGTAGATGGTGGTGGTGTCCACCAGCTTGCCCGTGCTGTCCACCACGGCCACCTTGACACCCGTGCGGATGCCCGGGTCCAGGCCGATGACGGCGCGCTGGCCCGCAGGCGCGGCCAGCAGCAGGTCGCGCAGGTTGTCGCCAAAGACCTTGATGGCCACCTTCTCGGCGTCTTCGCGCAGGCGCGAGAACAGGTCCCGCTCGGTGGACAGGCTCAGCTTGACGCGCCAGGTCCAGGCCACGCACTTGCGGATCAGGTCGTCGCTGGCGCGCTTGGCGTGGCTCCAGCCCAGGTGCAGGGCGATCTTGCCTTCGGCCAGGCTGGGCTGGCCGGGCTCGGGCTCCACGGGAAGAACCAGCTTGGCCTCGAGGATTTCCAGCGCGCGGCCGCGGAACACGGCCAGGGCGCGGTGCGAGGGCACGCGGCCAATCGGTTCGTCGTACTCGAAATAGTCGCGGAACTTGGCGACCTCGGGGTCGTTCTCGTTCTTGGACTCGATCTTCTTGGAGCGCAGCAGGCCGTCTTCCCACAGCCATTCGCGCAGCTTCTGCACCAGCGCCGGGTCTTCGGCCCAGCGCTCGGACAGGATGTCGCGCACGCCATCGAGCACGGCGAACGTGGTGGAGAAATCGGGGCCCGGCTTGCCGTCGTCCAGGGTGGTGGCGGGCTTGCAGAAGGCCTCGGCCTCCTTGTGCGGGTCCAGCGTGGGGTCGGCAAACAGCTTGTCGGCCAGCGGCTCGATGCCGAATTCCTTGGCAATCTGGCCCTTGGTGCGGCGCTTTTGCTTGAATGGCAGGTAGATGTCCTCCAGCTCCTGCTTGGTGGGCGCATTGGCAATGGCCAGGCGCAGCGCATCGGTCAGCTTGCCCTGCTCGTCGATGGCCTTGAGCACCGTGCCCCGGCGGTCTTCCAGCTCGCGCAGATAGCCCAGGCGTTCGTCGAGCTGGCGCAATTGCGCGTCGTCCAGGCCGCCGGTCACTTCCTTGCGGTAGCGGGCGACGAACGGAACCGTGGCTCCGCCATCAAGCAATTCGACCGCAGCACCCACTTGCTGCGGCTTGACATTCAGTTCTGCGGCGATTTGGCCAATGATTTTTTGCATTCGAGAGGCGCCCCGTGGCGTGGAATCCGGAAAGCGGCCAAGTGTGCCACACGCGATTCGGGCCGGGCCGCTCACGGCCCGCCCGCAAATGCAAGCATTTCTTGCAGTCCAATGAATTCAAGGGCTTGCAGCATGAAGCCGGAAGGGCACGGGAATGGCCGATAGGACAAGCCCGGCTTTCAGGGCCGCACATCCACGATCTGCATCATTCCCAGGTCCTCATGGTCCAGCGCATGGCAATGCCAGACGAACTTGCCGTGGAAATCCGCGAACCGCATGCGAAAGGTGATGCTGCCCTTGGTGACCCCCGCCGCCCCGCTGCTGCCCGTGCCCGGCGGCACGGGCAGGGTGTCGGCCCAGAACGGCGTCACCGGCGCGCCGTTGACCCTGACCACATAGCAGTCGTTGACGTGGATGTGAAAGGGATGCGGGTAGCCGTTGTAGTTGTAGACCGTCCACTCCTCCACCGCATTGAAGGGCACGGTCTGCACAGGCGTGAGGCTGGAATGGATGGGCGACATGCCCAGCGGCATGGCCTCAGTGCCCACCGCAAACACCGATCGGTTGCCGCCCACCTTCAGCACCCAGCTCTCGCCGGCCGGCATGGGCGCCAGGGCCGGGTCGCGCACGCCCTTGTCCTCGTCGTCGGCCAGCACGGCCAGGCGCAGGACGCGCTGCACGCCACCATGGCTGGCCAGTTCGGCATCGGTGATGGGAGTGTAGTCGCCGGGCCGGCGCAGCAGGGCCGGGTCGGGCACGCGGGCCTGCACGGGCTCGCCCTGGACCACCACCCGGGCCAGCACCTCCTCGAAGGGCTCGTTGCCGCTTGGCCGGTGAAAGGACGGGCACGCGGCCGCGCGCAGGAAATACTCGCCCGGCGCCATCGATGCCTGCACCACCATGGACAGGCGCCCGCCCGGGTAGATGTAGTTGCCGGGCCAGTCGCGCATGTCCAGCGGCTGCCCGGCCGTCTGCCGGCTCAGCGGCCGGTAGATGCCGCCGTAATGGTTGCCGTCGCGGCCATAGACATTCATCACATGCCCGTCCAGCACGGGATGCAGCGGGTAGAACGATGAAGGATTGACAATGTGCCAATGCTGCACCTCGCCGGGCCGCATCACGATGGTGGGCTGGTAGGCGCCGTTGAGCAAAAAGGCGCCGGCCGGATTCTGCATCGAGTCTTCCAGCGTATCGGTGCGGCCCTTGGCGTTGACGGTGAGCTTGTGGGCGAACAGCACGCGCTCGCGCATGTTCACGCTGGCACGGAACGGGTCCTGCGCATCGGCCACGATGATGGCGCCGAACATGCCGCTGGAGACCTGGGCATTGGTGGCGCCGTGCAGATGCGGGTGGTACCAGTAGATGCCGCAACTGTGGTCGTCGGGCAGATGGATCTCGTGGTAGCGCGTGGCGCCTGGCGCGATGCCGGCATCCGGCCCGTCCACCACGTAGTCGCCAAACACGCCGGGCCGTATCTCGCGCGGGTCCACGTGCAGGCCGTGGAAATGCATGTTGGTGCTGTTCTGGTGGTTGAGCAGCGCCCAGTCCGAGCCCTGGGGCGAGGCCGGCAGCTGGTTGTGCACCCACATCTTCAGCGTGTCGCCGGGGCGCAACCACAGCGTGGGCGCCGTGTATCGCCCATTGAAGCTGCGCAGCTCCAGACGCCGCCCGGGCTGCCGATCGGCCGGATAGCGGGCCCAGCGCGCAATGTCGCTGTCCGGCAGGTCCATGTCCATGGATGCATAGCCCACGTTCAGGTGCAGCTCCAGCACGCCGTTGACGGAGCGCAGCGCCTGCGGCTCGGGCAGATCGTCGCGCGGCCCGCCTCCACCGCCGCAGCCGGGCAGCACGGCGCCCGCCGTCAGCAGGGCGCCCCATTGCAGCAGCGCCCTGCGGTTCAGGCCCGGGGCAGGCATTGAATGCTCCTGGTGCAGATGCTTCACAGGGCCTCCTTTGCCGTGCCGGCGAATGCGTTGGTTTCGGTCAGGTCATTGAGGGCGTGCAAGGCCAGCGCATGGGGGCGGGACTGGGCCTGGGCCCCGTCCTCGCCCTGGCAGGCGCCATGGCGGTTGTCGCCCCAGGCCCAGCAGCGCCCGCCGTGCTCCAGCGCCAGCACATGCGTGCCGCCCACGCTGATCTGCTGCACCGCCGCCAGGCCGGGCACGGCGTGAAAGCCCGCGCGGGGTGCCGCATCGCCCTGGCCCAGCTGGCCCAGGCCATTCCAGCCCCAGGCCAGCACCTGCCCGCCCTGCGTGGTCGCCGCCGAAAAATGCAGGCCCGCCGCCAGACTGCTGAGGCGCTCAGGCACGGCAATGCGCACGGGGCCGGGGCTGTAGGCCGCCTGCAGCCCCTGGTCCAGCTGGCCCTGGTGGTTGGAGCCCCAGCCCCACAGCCGCCCCTTCTCATCCAGCGCCAGGCTGTGCGTGGCCCCCGCCGCCACCGCCACCACGGCCGCAGCGCCCTGCGGCAGCACCACGCGCTGCGCACGGCTGCGCTGCACCAGATCGCCCTGCCCCAGTTGGCCAGCCGCATTGGCGCCCCAGGACCAGACCTGCCCCCTGGCATCCAGCGCCAGCGCATGGCCCATGCCCACGGACACGCTGCGCACGGAGGGCAGGCCCTGCACGCGCTGCGCACCGGGCATGGCATCCGACCATCCCCAGAGTGCGCCTTCGCGGTCCTGCACATAGGCCTGCTGCTCACCCGCCCAGATGCGCCGCACCCCGGCATCCTGCCGGCCCAATGCCAAAGGCCTGGGCACGGCGCCCGCGGCATCGCGGACCTGGGGCGCAACGGCATAGGCCTGGCCATCCGCCCAGGCCAGCAGCGAATGGCCCGCGTCCATCAGCCCCTCCCAACGCGTGCCACGGGGGCTCAGGCGCTGGGGCACGGGCTGGGAAAAGCTGCGGTGGCCGATGCGCGTGGCATCGGGCGCACAGACCTCGGCAGCATCCACGCCTTCGGGCAGGGTGCGCAACACCTCCAGATTGCCCCAGGCGAATACGCCCTCCGATGTGATGAGCACGGACCGCTGCGGGCCCGCCACTACCTGTTCTATGGTCAGCATCACCCTCTCCTTTGCGTGTTTCGCGTGTTTCGCGTGTCTTGGGGCACCCCGACACGGCGGTACAGCTGCCCGTGAGGTGTCAGTGCGGATTGTTCAAAGGAAGCGGGTGGGTGGCAATCACTGAAAACTGTGATTCCTCAAGAGCGCCTTAGGCTCCGTCAATCGATACCGCCCCAGGCCTGCGACGCGGCATTGGCCTCCAGGCACATCGCCAGTGCGGCCGGGGCCTGCGTGGCCTGAGTGCCTACGCGGGCTGCGCTGGCGCAGCGGCATCATGGACAATCCATGCTCCAGCCCATGCAAGACGATCTGTTTGGCGCGCCGCCCTCGCCGCCGCCGTCCCCACCCTCTTCAGCCCCGGTCCCGCCTGGCGGCAGCAAGCCGGCATCCCGCAAGGCCGTCGGCGCCGTGCAGCTGGCGCCCCAGGCCCTGCAATGGCAGGCGCTGGCGGACCAGCTTCCGCAGGGCTTGCGCATGGGGGTCTCCACCTGGTCCTACCCGGGCTGGGAAGGTTTGATCTGGGATGGCGCCTATGACAAAAGCGTGCTCGCCAAGAAGGGACTGGAGGCCTATGGCCGGCATCCGCTGATGCGAACGGTCTGCGTGGACCGCAGCTTCTGGAGGCCGTTGACGGCCAGCCAGTACCTGGCCTTCGCGGGCCAGGTGCCGGCCGATTTCCGCTTCGTGGTCAAGTGCCCTTCGGTGGTCACCGATGCGCAGGTCCGCGACGAGGATGGCAAGGGCATGTCGCTGAACCCCGTGTTCCTTCAACCCGATCTGGCCGTGACCAGCTTCGTCGAGCCCACGCTCGAAGGGCTGGGCGAGCAGCTCGGCGTGCTGGTGTTCCAGCTCAGTCCCATGACCTGGGGCCTGCTGAGCCGTCCCACCGAACTGCTGGCGCGGCTGCAGGCCATGCTGGACGCGGTGCGAGCGGCGCTGGCCGCCCATCCGCTGGGCGCGCAGATCATCGTGGCGGTGGAAGTGCGCGACCCGGAGCTTTTGACGCCCGAGCTGGCGGACACGCTGCGCGCTGCGGGCGCCACCTTCTGCCTGGGGCTGCACGGCAAGATGCCGCCCATCGAAGAGCAATTGGTTTTTCTGCGGCGGCTGTGGCCCAGCCCCCTGGTCTGCCGCTGGAACCTGAACCGCGAGTTCGGGGCCTACGGCTACCCCGATGCGCAAACCAAGCACGATCCCTTTGACGAGATCCGCACGCCCGATGTGCACACGCGCTCCATCCTCGCCAAGACCATCGACGGCATCACCAGCCGCGGGCTGCCCGCCTTTGTGACGGTGAGCAACGATGCCGAAGGCTGCGCGCCGCGCTCCATCGCGCTGCTGGCCGAGGCCGTGGTGCAAGCGCAGGCGGCCCGGATTCAGCGCTTGCCGTAGGCGCGCTCCACGCGGGCCACGCGCAACTCATAGTGCTCGTACCAGGCGTCCTTGCCCAGTTGCTGGGCGACCAGGTGCTCGGCATCCTGCTTCCAGCGCGCAATGGATTCGGCCGTGGACCAGTACGACACGGTGATGCCGAAACCGTCCTCGCCGCGCGTGCTTTCCGCGCCCAGGAAGCCCTGCTGCTGCGCGGCCAGGTCCACCATGCGCTGGGCCATGAGGCCGTAGCCATCATCGTCGTCCGGCGTTCTGCGCGACGAGAAGATGACGGCGTAGTAAGGCGGCTCGGGGGTGTTGGCAAAGGGGCTCATCGTGGTCGGGGCGGCATGTTCTGCGGGACCGCGCAATACACCGCCCGCGCTCAGGAATTCGCCGGTGCCGAGGCGGACGACGCCTGCACCTGCTCGCCGCCCAGCACCTTCCACAGCGTGACGCGGTTGAGCTGCTCGGACAGGCGCAGGCCGATCAGGGTCTGCTGGGCCGTGTAGAGGCTGCGCTGCGCATCCAGCACGGTCAGGTAGTTGTCCACGCCGGCCTTGAAGCGGGCCTCGGACAGGTCGAAGGCCTTTTGCGTGGCGGCGACCATGCTGGTCTGGGCGGCCAGGCGCTCGTCCCACTGCGCGCGGTCGGCCAGCACGTCGGCGGTTTCGCGGAAGGCCGTCTGCACGGCCTTCTCGTACTGGGCGATGGCGATGCGCTGGATGGCCTCGGCCACCTGCACGCCCGCACGGTTGCGGCCACCGTCGAAGATGGGCAGGCGCACCAGGGGGATGAAGCTCCAGGTGCTGCTGCTGCCGCCAAAGAGGCCATCGAGCTCGCGGCTGCCCGAGCCCACGCTGGCCGTGAGGCTGATGGTGGGGAACATGGCAGCGCGTGCGGCGCCGATGTTGGCCTCCATGGCGCGCAGGTTGTTCTCGGCGGCCTGGATGTCGGGGCGCACCAGCAGCACGCTGGAGGGCAGCGGTGCAGGCACGGGCTGCAGCGCGGCCGCGGGCCGGGCATCGGCGCGCAGCGTGGCGGCGCCGGGCAGCAGGGCCTCGGGCAGCGGGCCGCCCACCAGCAATTGCAGGGCGTTGCGGTCACGCTCCACCTGGGAGGTGAAGCTGGCCACGTCGCCGCGCGCCGTGTCCACCGTGGTCTGGTTCTGTGCCAGCACCAGGCCCGATGTGGAGCCAATCTCGTGCATGCGCCGTGTCAGCTCGTAGGCCTTCTCGCGGCTGGCCAGGGTGTCGCGCGCCAGCTGCAGGCGGGCCTGGTCGGCCGCCAGCGTGAGCCAGCCATTGGCCACATCGGCCACCAGGCCGATCTGCACATTGCGCCGGTTCTGCTCGCTTTGCAGGAACTGCTGCAGCGCCGCCTCGCTGAGGTTGCGCACGCGGCCCCACAGGTCGATCTCATAGCTGGCAAAGCCCAGCTGGGCCGTGTACTGGGTGCTGACCGAGGCCGCCTGGGTGGCGCTGGTCATGCCGGCGGCCGTGCGCGCACGGCTGGCCTGTGCCTGGGCGGTGACGCTGGGCAGCAGGTCGGCGCGCGTGATGCCGTACTGGGCACGCGCGCGTTCGATGCTTTCCACGGCCACGCGCAGGTCGCGGTTGTTGGCCAGGGCCAGCGCAATGACCTCGCGCAGCTGCTGGGACTGCACCCAGCCCAGCGCGGCGGCGGCCTGCAGGCTGGCCTCGTCGGCCTGGGCCGGCGTTGCGGCCGTGCTGCCCACGGTATCGGGCACGGGCATGTCGGGCGTGCGGTGCTGCGGCGCGAGGTTGCAGCCGGTCAGCAGCGCCGCCAGCGCCGCCGCTGCGGCCAGTGCGGAGACATTCGTTGGGCGCCTCATGCTGCGCTCTCCTTTGCGGTATGCGGTGAATCAGGTGATCCGGCAGTGGGCTGGGGCGCGTCGTCCTCAGTGCGCGAATGGCTCTTGAACCAGCTGCGGATCAGCAGGAAGAACACGGGCACCAGGAAGATGCCCAGCACCGTGGAGGCCAGCATGCCGCCGAGCACGGCCGTGCCGATGGCATTGCGCCCGCCCGCGCCGGCCCCCGTGCCGATGGCCAGCGGAATGACGCCGAAGCCGAAGGCCAGCGAGGTCATCAAGATGGGGCGCAGGCGCAGGCGCACGGCCGAGACCACCGCGTCGAAGATGCTCTTGCCCTGCTCCTGCAGCTGCACCGCGAATTCCACGATCAGGATGGCGTTCTTGGACGCCAGGCCCACCGTGGTCAGCAGGCCCACCTGGAAGTACACGTCGTTCGTCAGCCCGCGCGTGTAGGTGGCGGCCAGCGCGCCCACCACGCCCAGCGGCACGGCCAGCATCACCGACAGCGGCACGGTCCAGCTTTCGTACAGCGCCGCCAGGCACAGGAACACGAAGAGGATGGAGATGGCGTACAGCAGCGGCGCCTGGGCGCCGGACTGACGCTCCTGTAGCGAGGCGCCGGTCCACTCGTAGCCTATGCCGGCCGGCAGGGTGCGCAGGATGTCCTCCACGATCTGCATGGCCGTGCCCGAGCTGACGCCGGAGGCGGCGCGGCCTTCCATTTCGTAGGCCGGGTTGCCGTTGTAGCGCATGAGCTGGGGCGAGCCGTAGGCCCAGTAGCTGCTGGAGAACGAACTGAACGGCACCATCTCGCCCTTGGCGTTGCGTACCGTCCATTTGGCGATGTCCTGGGGCAGCATGCGGTGCGGCGCATCGCCCTGGATGTAGACGCGCTTGACGCGCTCGTTGTTCAGGAAGTCGTTGACATAGGTGCCGCCCATGGCGCTGGACAGCACGCTGTTGATGTCGGTGTACGACAGGCCCAGTGCGGCGGCCTTGCGGTCGTCGATGTCCAGGCGCAGCTCGCTGGCGTCTTCCAGGTTGGTCATGCGCAGATTGGTGAGCTCGGGTCGCTTGCGGGCCTCGGTCAGGAATTTCTCCTTGGCCTCCAGCAGCGCCTGGTGACCCAGGCCGTTCATGTCCTTGATCATGAAGTTGAAGCCCGAGCTGGAGCCCAGGCCGCGCACGGCCGGCGGCAGCACGACCAGCACGCGCGCATCGCGGATGGCGGACAGGTCTTTGGTCGCGCGGTGCGCGATCTCGGAGGCCGACTGGCCGGGCAGCGGACGCTCCTCCCAGGTCTTCAGCCGCACGAAGGCGCGTGCCGAGGCCTGGTCGCCGTTCAGGCCCGAGACCTGGTAGAAGCTCACCACGTCGGGCTGCTTGGCAAAGTAGTCGCGCACCTCGTCGAGCACACCCTGCAGCCGCGTATCGGCCGCGCCCGAAGGCAGGTTGATGTTGACGAAGACGAAGCCCTGGTCCTCGTCCGGCAGGAAGGAAGTGGGCAGGCGCGCCATCAGCAGCCAGACCACGCCGCAGACGGCCAGGAAGATCAGCATCATGCGCTTGGCGCGGCGCAGCGAGTAGGCCACCGTGCCCTGGTAGCGCGCAGCCGTGGCGTCGAAATGGTGGTTGAACCAGCGAAAGAACCGGTCATTCACCCCCAGGATGCCGCTGCGGATGGGCCGGTCATGCCCTGCCCCGCCCCCTGCGGGCGGCTTGAGCAGCGTGGCGCACAGCGCCGGCGTCAGCGTCAGCGCCACGAACACCGACAGCGCCATGGCCGCGACGATGGTGATGGAGAACTGCCGGTAGATCACGCCCGTGGAGCCGCCGAAGAAGGCCATGGGCACGAACACGGCCGACAGCGTCACGCCGATGCCCACCAGGGCCGGCGTGATCTCGCGCATGGACTGGCGCGTGGCCTGCTTGGGCGACATGCCCGTCTCGTGCATCACGCGCTCGACGTTCTCCACCACGACGATGGCATCGTCCACCAGCAGGCCGATGGCCAGCACCATGGCGAACATGGTCAGCGTATTGATCGAGTACCCGGCCAGCGACAGCACGCCGAAGGTGCCCAGCAGCACCACGGGCACGGCGATGGCGGGGATCATCGTGGCGCGGAAGTTCTGCAGGAAGATGAACATCACGATGACCACGAGGATCATGGCCTCGCCCAGCGCGCTGACCACTTCCTTGATGGAGGCGCGCACGAAGGGCGTGGAGTCCGAGCTGACGAAGTAGTCGATCTCGTTGGGGAAGAACGGCTTGAGCTCGGCCAGCTTGGCGGCGATGGTGTCGGCCACCTGCATGGCATTGGCGCCATCGGCCAGCACGATGCCCATGCCCGCGCCGGGCAGTCCGTTGAGCTTGGCCTTGATGGTCAGGTTGTCGGCTCCCAGCTCCACGCGGGCCACGTCCTTCATGAGCACCACCGAGCCGTCCAGCGAGGACTTGAGCACGATATCTTCGAACTGCTCCACCGTCTTGAGCTTGGTGCGCGCCGTGATGGTGGCGTTGAGCTGCTGGTCGGAGACGGCGGGCAGCGCGCCCAGCTGGCCGGCCGAGACCTGGGCGTTCTGCGAGTTCAGCGCATTGACCAGGTCCGACGGCATCAACGCGTACTTCTCCATCTTGGCCGGGTCCATCCAGATGCGCATCGCATAGTTGGTGCCGAAGACGTTGACATCGCCCACGCCGTCGAGGCGGCCGATCACATCGACCAGGTTGCTGGTCAGGTAGTCGCCGATGTCGACCGCGGTCATGGCCGGGTCCTTGGAGAAGAAGCTGTAGGTGACCAGGAAGTCCTGGCCGCCCTTGTTCACGAACACACCCCGGCTCTTGACCGCGTCGGGCAGGCGGTTCACGGCGGACTGCAGCTTGTTTTGCACCTGCACCTGGGCCACGTCGATGTTGGTGCCCGGCGCAAAGGTCAGCGTGGTGCGCGCACGGCCCGAGGCGTCGGACGTGGAGCTCATGTAGAGCATGTTGTCGATGCCCTTGAGCTGCTGCTCGATGATCTGGGTCACCGAGTTCTCGACCGTCTCGGCCGAGGCGCCCGTGTACTGCGCGCCGATGGTCACGCGCGGCGGCGCGATGTCGGGGTATTGCTCCAGCGGCAGCGTGAAGATGGACAGCGCGCCGCCCAGCATGATGACGATGGCGATGACCCACGCGAAGATGGGCCGGTTGATGAAGAACTGAGCCATGTGACGGGTTCCTGCGGCTTAGCCGGCGGCCGGAGCAGGAGCCGCTGCCGGTGCTGGTGCAGGAGCTGGAGCAGGCGCCTTGTCCGCAGCGCCAGGTGCTGCCGGCCCTTCGGCCGGCTTGCCCTTGCGGGCCTGGGCCTTGGCGCGCAGGTCCACCTCCACGGCGCGCACCTTGTCGCCGGGCTTGATGCGCTGGAAGCCATCGACCACCACGCGTTCGCCGGCCGACAGTCCGTCCTGCAGCAGCCACATATTGCCCACGGCACGGTCGATGTTCACGGGCCGGCGCTCGATCACGTCGTCGGCCTTGGCCACCAGCACGCTGGCCTTGCCGGTCAGGTCGCGCGTCACCGACTGCTGGGGCACCAGCAGCGCCTCGGGCGCCAGGCCCGTGGGCAGCAGCGCCTGCACATACATGCCGGGCATGAGAACGCCCTGCGGGTTGGGCACCACGGCGCGCAGCGTCACGCTGCCCGTGGTGGCATTGACGATCACGCCGGCAAACTGCAGCTTGCCCTGGTGGCTGTAGTCCGTGCCATCGTCCAGGCGGATGCGCACGGCCACCTTGTCGCCCTCCACCTTCTGGAAGCGCCCGGCATCCCAATCGCGCTTGAGCTGCAGCAGCTCGCTGGTGGACTGGGTGAAGTCCACATACATGGGGTCCAGCTGCACGATGGAGGTCAGCGCCTCGGTCTGGTTGGCCGTCACCAGCGCGCCCGGCGTCACGGTGGACAGGCTGATGCGCCCGCTGATGGGCGCCTCGATGCGGCTGTACTTGAGGTTGATGCGCGCGGTCTCCAGATTGGCCTTGGCCACGGCCACGTCAGAGCGCGACTGGGCGGCAGCGGCCTGGCTTTCCTCGAAGGCCTGCTGGCTGATGGCATCGATCTTGACCAGCTCGGCGTTGCGCCGCGCCGTGGCCTCCAGCGTGCGGGCGCTGGCCTCCGACTTGGCCACGGCCGCCTGGGCGCTGGCCTCGGTGGCGCGCAGCGAGGCCGCGTCGATCTGGTAGAGCTGCTGGCCCTGGCGCACCAGGGCGCCCTCGGTGAACAAGCGCTTTTGCACGATGCCCGATACCTGGGGCCGCACCTCGGCGGTCAGCGAGGCGCGCGTGCGGCCCGGCAGCGTGGCGTCCAGCTGCTGGCTTTGCTTTTGCAGCGTGACCACGCCCACCTCGGTCGCGGCCTTGGCCGTGGCGGCAGGTGCGGCATCCTTCTTGGAGCAGGCCGCAAGGCTTGCGGCCAGCGCCAGTGCGCACAGCACGGCGGTGCCGATGCGCCGGCCGCCGGCCGGCGAGGCGGAAGCTTGTACGTGCCCTGCGCCGGGCTGGGAATCGGAAGGCGCCGCAAGGCGCGGGCTCGGCGAAAAGGGCACGTCAGAAATCATGGGAGCAGCGAAGTCGTTGGGGGCATCGCACGATTGTGCAGTGCCCATATTTCTTGTTTGTAAAGCGGATGGCATGCCACCGAAATCTCCTGGCAAGTCCATCCAGGATGATGCATGTGTCGGAGCGCGCCGACACATGCAAGTTCAATGCCATTTACGGGCCTGTTCAGTGCTTAGGCACGGGTGCCGTGCGCACGCGCAGCAGGCTGAACACGCCCGCCATGGCCGCAAAGCAGCCCGCCACGGCCAGGGCCACGATTTCGGCATGGCCGCCATGCCCGCCCGCGAAGGTGAAGATGGTGGCCAGCACCACGGCGCCCAGGGTCTGCCCCGTGAGCCGCGCCGAACTCAGCATGCCGCCGGCCGCGCCGCTGCGCGCCAGAGGCGCCGTGGTCACGATGGTGTGGTTGTTGGGCGACTGGTACAGCGCAAAGCCGCTGCCCGCCAGCAGCATGCGCCAGACCATGTCCACGGCCGAAGGCGCGTCGGGCATGGCCGCCAGCGCCCACAGCCCGCAGGCGAACATGGCCATGCCGATGCCGCCCAGCAGCCCGTCCGCATAGCGGCCGATGAGCCGGCCCGCGATGGGCGCCGTCAGCACCGTGGCCAGCGGCCAGGCCGTGATCAGCAGCCCGGCCTCGATGGGCGACATGCCGTGCGACTCCAGCAGCAGGAACGGCAGCGCCAGGTAGGCCAGCATCTGCGCGCAAAAGGCACTGACCGATCCGCACATGGACAGCGCAAACACCGGAATGCGCAGCAGGTCCACCGGCAGCAGCGGCGCGGGCAGGCGCCACTGGCGGCGCACATACCAGGCGCCCACCAGCAGGCCCGCGCCCAGAAGCCACCAGCCCGAAGGCAGGGAAGAATCGGCACCGCCGGCGCGCACGCCCAGCTGCTCGCCGCCCAGGAAGATCAGGCTGAACATGAGGATGTTGAGCAGCACATCCAGCGGCGACAGCCGCGCCCCTGCATGGCCGGCCACGGCATTGGCCGGCAGCGCGCGGCGCCCCAGCCACAGCGTGAACAGGCCCAGCGGCAGATTGGCCGCAAACAGCCAGGGCCAGCTGGCCACCGACAGAATCGCCGCCGCCACCGAGGGCCCGGCCATGGATGCCGTCGCCACCACCAGCGAATTCACGGCCATGCCCCGGCCCAGCAGGGCACGCGGATAGATCAGCCGCACCAGGGCGGCGTTGACGCTCATCACACCCGCAGCGCCCAGGCCCTGCAGCGCCCGCGCCGCCACCAGCGTGGGCAGCGACGTGGCCAGCATGGCCGCCAGCGAGGCCAGGGAAAACACCAGCATGCCCACCAGGTACACACGGCGGTAGCCCAGGCGTTCGCCCAGGGCCGCCAGCGGCAGCAGCAGCACCAGGCTGGCAAGCTGGTAGGAATTGACCACCCACAGCGTATGGGCCGAGCTGGCCTGCAGCTCGCGCGCCATGGCCGGCAGTGCCAGATTGACCAGGGTGCTGTCCAGCACCGACAGCGTCAGCCCCAGGATGATGACCAGCATCGCCTGGCCGCGAGGGCCTGACGGAAGTCCATCGTGGACAGGCGCAGCCTCTGCCGCGGGTACCAGGCTCATGAATGGTCCTTTGCGCCCACGCGATGGGCACGCGCACCGCCCAGCGTGATCCAGGCCAGGGCCACACCGATCAGCGCGCCCGTGGCCATGCCCACCACCATGGGCAGGGGCTTGCCCGTGGAGAACAGGCCCACGATCTGCATGGCCGCGGCGCCCGACAGCATCTGCAGCGTGCCCAGCAGCGCCGAGGCCGTGCCGGCAATGGCGCCGTGCTCCTCCAGCGCCAGCACCGAGGTCGTCGGAATCACCAGCCCCATCAGCGCGCTGGCCACGAAGTACAGGCCGATCAGTACGGCCAGCCGCTCACCGCCCAGCAGGTAGTACGACAGCAGCGACAGCATCACCAGGCCCGAGCCGGTGGCCGCCACCTTGACCACGCGCACCAGCCCGAAGCGCTGGCCCAGCCAGCCCGTGAACTGCGCCGCGCCGATGAAGGCGATGGCGTTGAGCCCGAAGGCCAGGCTGTACTGGGTGGAGCTCAGTCCGTAGTAATTGATCAGCACAAAGGGGGAGCCAGCCAGGTAGACGAAAAAGCCCGCCATGGCGCAGCCGCCGATGAAGACCAGGCCCAGGTAATGCCAGTCGCGCAGCAGCACGCCGTAGGCGCGCAGTGCGCCGGCCACGCTGCTGTCCAGCCGCGCGGCGGCCCCGCGCGTTTCCTTCAGGCCCATGAACACGGCCACCAGGCCGATCACGGCCGCCACGGCCACGGCCCAGAACACGCCGCGCCAGCTGCTCACGGCAATCACGCCGCTGCCGGCCAGCGGCGCCAGGATGGGAGAGACGCTGAACACCAGCATCAGCAGCGACATCATGCGGGCCGCCGCGTGGCCGGTGTGCAGGTCGCGCACCACGGCGCGCGGCACGGCCATGCCGGCGGCCGCGCCCAGGCCCTGGATGAAGCGCAGCACCACCAGCGTCTCGATGCTGGTGGCCATGGCGCAGCCCACGCTGGCCAGCGCGAAAACGGTCAGGCCGAAGTACAGCGGCGGCTTGCGCCCCACCATGTCCGAGACCGGCCCGTACAGCAGCTGGCCCACGCCCAGCGAGAGGAAGAAGGCCGTCAGGCTGGCCTGCACCGCGCCCACCTGGGCGCCCAGGCTGCTGCCGATCTGGGGCAGCGCGGGCAGGTACATGTCGATGGCAAACGGACCGATGGCCGAGAGCAGGCCCAGGATCAGCACCAGGCGCAGTGTGTGGGAATCAGGGGAAGCGGGAGAAGAGGAAGGCATAGACGCAGACATAGACGCGCCATTGTGGCGGCAAGCGCGCGGGGCTGCAGGAGGCTGCTCACATTTCCTGGGCATGCAGCCCCGCGCACCTGGCGGTGGCGGCTTGCCGTGGCACAAATTCAGAAGCCCGCAATCCTGTTACGCTCTGAAACGAGATTGCCACCCGAGAGGCCAACCCACCTTTTCATCGCTGCAACTGCCATCGCCATCGCCATCGCCACTGCAACACACCATGCGCCCATCCCTGCCTTCCCTTCCACCGGCCCTGAATGCATTGCCAGGGCCCCTGCTCGCCGCCCTGCTGCTGGGTGTCTGCACGCTGGGTTCTGCCCAGGCAGCGCAGCGAGAGACACAGCAGGAGGCACAGCGCGGCCCCAGGCCCGGCGCCGCTCCTGTGCTGGAAGTATCCGAAGACGGCCGCGACGTGATCGACCGGCGCGCCCGCCTGCTGTGGCCGCGCTGCGTGGAAGGCATGCAGTGGAATGGCAAGACCTGCACGGGCCTGCCGGAGCTGTTCACACACAAGCAGGCGCAGGCCCTGGCCGCCGAGCGGGCCAAGCAGGACGGCGTGCGCTGGCGCCTGCCGCGCGTCAACGAGATGCGCCGGCTGATCTCGCGCGATATACGGCCGCAAGGCCTGTCGCCCGAGCTGTTTCCGGGCGCGCCGCGCGGCTGGCACTGGACGGGCACGGCAGCCGTGAACGCGCGGCCCGTCAATCCCTACAACTACAGCAACATCTCGGGCAGCGCCGGTACGCAGCTGTCGGCCCAGCAGGCCTGGGCGATTGACCTCGACAGCCTGGAGACGCGACCCGACATGGGGCGCGGCAACCAGCTCATGGTGCGGCTGGTGCGGCCCCTGCCCTCCGCGCCGCCCGATGAAAAGGCCGAGGCACCCGCTAGGCCAGCCCCCCACAGGCCGGACCCGGACGAGGAGGACTGACGCTCAGGCCGCGCGCAGCGAGGCCTTCAAGCTGGCGCCCAGTTCGGGCTTGTGCGCGAACGGGTCGGTGGGATTGCGCCCCTGCACCACATCTTCCATGCGGGTCTGGACCGAGCCCAGCGCCTGCGGATGGCTGTAGATGTAGAACTGGTTGGCCGCAATGGCGTCGAAGACCTTCTGCGCCACATCGGTGGCCGTGACCTTGCCCGAGCCCACGGCCTTCTCGCTCATGGCCTGGCCGATCTTCTGGCTGGCCGTCAGCGGCTGGGCGGCCAGATGGCTGGGCCGGTTGCGCTCGCTGTGGCTGATGCCCGTGGGCACGAAGAAGGGGCACAGCACGCTGGCGCTGATCTGGTCGGAGACCAGGGCCAGGTCCTGGTAGAGCGTCTCGGTCAGGCTCACCACGGCATGCTTGCTGACGTTGTAGATGCCCATGTTGGGAGGCGCCAGCAGCCCGGCCATGCTGGCCGTGTTGACGATGTGGCCCTCGAAGGACGGGTCGGCCTTGGCCGCCTCCAGCATCATGGGCGTGAACAGCCGCACGCCGTGGATCACGCCCCAGAGGTTGACGCCCAGCACCCACTGCCAATCTTCCAGCGTGCTCTCCCAGACCAGCCCGCCCGCGCCCACGCCTGCGTTGTTGAACACGAAGTGCGGCGCGCCGAACTGCTGGCGCACCTCATCGGCCAGGGCCTGCATCTGGGCTGCGTCGGACACATCCACGCGGCGCGCCAGCACGCGCACGCCCTGCCCTTCGAACTCGGCGGCAGCCCTGTCCAGCGCTTCCTGCTGCACATCGACCAGCACCAGGTTCATGCCCAGCTTCGCGCCGATGCGCGCGCACTCCAGGCCGAAGCCCGAGCCCGCGCCCGTCAACACCGCCGTCTTGCCCTTGAAGTTCTTGATCATTCCCTTGTCTCCTGGTTTTTGTGGTGGTTCAGATCAATTTGACGAGTTGCTTTCCGAAGTTCTTGCCCTTGAGCAAGCCCAGGAAGGCCGAGGGTGCGGAGGCAATGCCTTCGGCAATGCTCTCGCGCGGGCGCAGCTTGCCGGTGCCCACCAGGCGGCCCAGTTCCTGCAGTGCCTCGGGCCAGACTTCCATGTGCTCGCTGACGATGAAGCCTTCGATGCGGATGCGGTTGATCAGGATGAGCGCGGGATTGGTCATGGGCAGCGGCGTGCCGTCGTAGCCGGCGATCATTCCGCACAGCGCGATGCGCGCAAAGGCATTGGTGCGCAGCAGCACGGCGTCGAGGATGTAGCCGCCCACGTTCTCGAAGTAGCCGTCGATGCCCTGCGGGCAGGCGTCCTTGAGCGCCTTGGCCATGGTCTTGGTGTCGGGGTGCTCGCGGTAGTCGATGCAGGCGTCGAAGCCCAGCTCCTCGGTGGCGTAGCGGCACTTCTCGGGGCCGCCCGCAATGCCCACCACGCGGCAGCCGCGCGCCTTGGCCAGCGCCGCGAAGGCGCTGCCCACGGCGCCCGTGGCGGCGCTGACCACCACGGTCTCGCCGGCCTTGGGGGCGATGATCTTGACCAGGCCGTACCAGGCCGTCACGCCGGGCATGCCCACGGCGCCCAGGTAGTGCGACAGCGGCACATGGGTGGTGTCCACCTTGCGCAGCATGCCGGGCGCATCGCCATCGACCACGCTGTACTCCTGCCAGCCGCCCATGCCCACGACCTTGTCGCCCACCGCAAACTTGGGATGGCGGCTTTCCACCACCTCGCCCACGGTGCCGCCGATCATGACCTCGCCCAGCGGCTGCGGCTGGGCGTAGCTCTTGCTGTCATTCATGCGGCCGCGCATGTAGGGGTCCAGGCTCAGGTAGTGGTGGCGCACCAGCACCTGGCCTTCGGCCAGCGCGGGGGTCTCGGTCTTGGCAAGGCGGAAATTGCTTTCCACGGCTTCGCCCTCGGGGCGGTTGTCGAGCAGGATCTGCTGGTTCACGGGCATGGGAAAACCTCCGGTGGCATCACAAACAATGGAACCAGTTCCCGGTGCTGCCGGGGCTGGCGTGTGGCATTGGGTATCTGGCAGATTCGCCGTGCGGATCAGTCCGTGGCGAGGGTTGTCTCGGCGGCGGCCGGCTTGGCCACGCGCGGCATGTACTTGAACGTTCCGGTCGCATGGCTGCACAGCCGGCCCGAGGCATCGAACACGCGCGCCTCGGTATAGGCCATGGAACGCGTGCGGTGCAGCACCACGCCCTTGGCCACCAGGGGGCCGCGCGCCGGCTGCATGAAGCTGGTCTTCATCTCGATGGTCACGCAGCCCATGTCGCGCTGCAGGCTGCGCGCGGCAACGGCCATGGTCACGTCCAGCAGGGTCATGGTGGCGCCGCCGTGGGTCACGTCAAAGGTGTTCAGGTGCTCGGGACGCGCCTCGAAGCGCAGTTCGGACTCCCCGTCCTCCATGCGGTGCAGGGTGAAACCCAGGTGGTCGACAAAGGGGATGGGGTGGCCAAAATCCAGCACGAAATTCTCCAGTTCAGATCGCAATGCAGGCGAGCATAAGGGCGCCCGAAGGCACCATGGCGCGCGGCGGCACGATCTGCGGGAAAAACTGTCACCTCGGCAGCAGCGCCGCTGCGGCTCAACCGCCCACCAGGGCGCTGACGCCGCCGTCCACGGCCACCCACTGGCCCGTGATGTGCTTGCCCGCGTCGCTGGCGTACAGCAGGGTCAGGCCCTTGAGGTCTTCGTCGTCGCCCAGGCGGCGCAGCGGGGCGTGGGATTTCATTTCATCCTCGCCCAGGGTCTCGATCAGCACGCTGGCCATCTTGGTCTTGAAGAAGCCCGGGCAGATGGCGTTGACGTTGATGCCGTGCACGCCCCACTCGCCGGCCAGCGCGCGCGTGAAGTTGATGACCGCGCCCTTGGAGGTGTTGTAGGCAATGGTCTTCATGCCCAGCGGGTTGCCGCCCAGCCCTGCGATGGAGGCCAGGTTGATGATGCGCCCGGTCTTGCGCGGGATCATGCTGCGCCGCGCGATCTGCTGGCTCAGCAGGAAGTAGCCGCGCACGTTGAGATTCATCACCTTGTCCCAGGCAGCCACCGGGTGCTCCTCGGCCGGCGCGCCCCAGCTGGCGCCTGCGTTGTTGATGAGGATGTCCACCTGGCCCAGGCGCTCCAGGGTCTCGGCGGCCAGGCGCTCGATGTCGGCCTCGTTGGCGCAGTCGGCGGCGATCCAGCGGGCGTCGATGCCTGCGGCCTGCAGCTCGGCAGCGGCTTCCTCCAGGTCGGCGGCCTTGCGCGAACTCAGCATGATCCTGGCGCCCGCCTCGCCCAGCGCATGGGCCATCTGCAGGCCCAGGCCGCGCGAGCCGCCGGTCACCAGAGCGGTCTTGCCGGTGAGGTCGAAAAGTTGCTGCACATTGCGAGTCATTCGTCTGTCTCCTGCGCCGGGTCTTGTGTTCCGGTCATGGTTGGAATGGAGGGCGGCCATCCCCAAGCGGAACAGCCTGCAGCGGCGATTGTGCAAGCCGCCCCGCCGTGCCGCATGTCACATGCGTGTCCGGCCCGTCAATCCCCGAACAGCGAGCGCGTGCCGCCCCAGGCCGCACCCTCGATCTCCAGCATGCGCAGCTTGGTCAGCGCGCCGCCGCCGCCCGAAAAACCGCCCGGCTGGGCGCCGGCAGCCAGCACGCGGTGGCAGGGAATCACGGGCGCAAAAGGGTTGAGGCCCAGCGCCTGCCCCACGGCGCGCGAAAGGCCCACCTCGCCCAACTCGCGCGCAATCTCGCCATAGGTGCGCGTATGGCCGGGCGCAATGGCGCGCGTCAGGTCATAGACGCGGCGGTGAAAGTCCGACACGCCGTGCCAGTCCAGCCCCAGCCCGGCCAGATCCGGCAGTGCCTCGCCTGCGGGCAGCATGCGCCGTGATCGCAGATCGGGCAGCACCGGGCCGTCACGCAACTGCTGTGCGCTGGGCGCGGAAGGCTCCAAGGTCCATTCGCCATGGCCCGCCATGAGCACCTGCACGCCGGCAATGGCCTGTGCCACGCTGGCCGGCAGGTCCTCGGCCCGCGCCGCTGCGGCGTAGCTGCCCGGTCTGCGCAATTGCACGCCGCGCAGCATGCGCGTGCGCGTGGCGGCCGGGCCGTCCACCTCGGGCAACTGAAAGGCCACCAGGCCGCAGGCGCCCCAGGCCACGCCGCAGGGTCCCACGCGCGTGGCAAACAGCGCATGGCCCGTGGCTTCGGGGTCCCAGGCCGGGCTGCCCGTGGTCGATTCATTCGTCATGGCGATGGTTTTCTCCTTGCAGGCGATTGTGGCCGCATGACTGCATCCGCTGCCCGGCAGCGACCCCACCGGGATAACACTGTAAAAAAACACCGGAAAAATACTGGATGCGCAGCCAGTTAATACTGTATATTTCGCCAGTCATCATCCTCATCTCGTGAACCATGGACATGCAAGAAGCCGCCTTCACCGTCACCTTGTGTGACTACCCCAACCTGCCCGAGCAGGAACGCAACAAGGCCGAGGCACGCTATGCCCGCGTGCTCGAACGCCAGCTCGGCAGCGCCGAGCAGGTCAGTGAAACCCTGTACCTGGTAGAGGGCCTGGAAGACACGCCCCCTGAAGAAATCAGCGACGACGCCAAGCTCGCCTTCGCCCGCTGGATGAAGGCTGCGCGCGCCGCCACCGAGGCCGGCATGCAGGGCCTGGGCGACGGCGAATGCAGTTTCTTCGAGGTGCGGCGCGGCTGGCGGCATTGAGCCTGCCCACAGCACCGCTGAATGGGGCCTGAAACCAGGTTTGCCCGGGTTTGCCTGGGCAAGGCCCCAAACTGCATACACTGGCAGACCTTTTCGTCGACCCCTGCCTGGAACCATACGGTCCCATACGGTTCCACCCGGCACACCCGGCGCCCCTGCCAGATCCAGCCTCTCCCATGCAAGCCCTGCTCGACGCCATCGCCCGGATGGCCCTGCCCTCCGACGCCCAACGCATCTTCCACGGCCGTGGTGGCCTGTACCCGGGCTGCGAGCATCTGGTGCTCGACGCCTTCCCGCCCGTGCTGGTGCTCACCAGCTTCCAGCCGCTGGACGATGACGCCCTGGCCTCCATCGGCACGGCGCTGTCACTGCGCTGGCGCGAACTGGCACCGGACCAGCCCCTGAACTGGGTCTACCAGCTGCGCCAGCCCGCCGCGCCCGCCGAAACGCGGCTCATGGCCGGCGAGGTGCCGGACCCCCACATCGTCACCGAGGCCGGCACGCGCTACCGCGTGCAGGTGCTGCGCGGCCAGAACCACGGCCTGTTCCTGGACATGGCCGAAGGCCGGCGCTGGGTGCACGCGCATGTCGCCAACCATCCCGAGCACCGCCACGGCATCAAGGTGCTCAACCTGTTCGCCTATACCTGCGCCTTTTCGGTGGTGGCCCTGCAGGCCGGGGCGCGCCATGTGATGAACATGGACATGGCCCAGGGCGCGCTGGCCACGGGCCAGCAGAACCACCGGCTCAACGATCTGTCGGGCGCCAGCTTCCTGGCCCACGACATCTTCAGCAGCTGGGGCAAGATCACGCGCGGCGGGCCCTACCACCTGATCGTGGTGGACCCGCCCAGCTACCAGAAGGGCAGCTTCGTCGCCACCAAGGACTATGCCCGCCTGATGCGCCGCCTGCCCGACCTGCTGCGCCCCGGCGGCCATGTGCTGCTGTGCCTGAACGCGCCGGAGATGGGCACGCAGTTCCTGACATCGCAGATGCAGGAAGTGGCGCCCGAGCTGGAGTTCGTCGAGCGCCTGGCCAACCCGGCCACCTTCGCCGACATCGACGCCGAGCGCAGTCTCAAGGTGCTGGTTTACAAGGCACCAGACACGGCCGACACGGCTTCCTGACCCGCCCGGCCCTTGAGCGCACGGCGCCCCGCATAGACGGCGGCCGGGCCCAGTTCGCGCTCGATGCGCAGCAGCCGGTTGTACTTGGCCGTGCGGTCGGCGCGCGACAGCGAGCCGGTCTTGATCATGGCGCACTGGGCCGCCACGGCCAGGTCGGCAATGCTGGTGTCCTCGGTCTCGCCCGAGCGGTGCGACATCACCACGCCGTAGCCCGCGCCATGCGCCAGGCGCAGCACGTCCCAGGTTTCGGTCAGCGTGCCGATCTGGTTGATCTTGACCAGGATGGCGTTGCCCACGCCCCGGGCAATGCCGCCCTCGAACAGGCCGGGGTTCGTGCAGAACACATCGTCGCCCACCAGCTGGCAGCGTCCGCCCAGGCGCCGGCCCAGGGCCTGCCAGCCCTCGATATCGTCCTCGGCCATGCCGTCCTCGATGGAGACGATGGGGTAGTGCTCCACCAGTTGCGCCAGGTAGTCCACCTGCTGCTGGCGGCTGCGCACCAGGCCCTCGCCCGCGTAGCGGTAGCCGTCCTCGCCATGGAATTCACTGGCGGCAGGGTCCAGGGCCAGGGCGATGTCCCTGCCGGGGCGCAGGCCGGCGCGCTCGATGGCGGCCATCAGGTGGTCCAGCGCCTCGGGCGCGCTGCGCAGGGCGGGCGCAAATCCGCCCTCGTCGCCCACGTTGACGCTGTGGCCTGCGGACTTGAGGGCATGGCGCAGCGTGTGGAAGACCTCGGCGCCCATGCGCAGCGCCTCTCCGAAGCTGTCCGCCCCCACCGGCAGCAGCATGAACTCCTGGAAGTCCAGCGGATTGTCGGCATGGGCGCCGCCGTTGATGACATTGATCATGGGCACGGGCAGCACGCGCGCCTGGGCGCCGCCCATGTGCCGCCACAGCGGCATGCGCTGGCTGGCCGCCGCCGCGCGGGCCACGGCCAGCGACACGCCCAGCAGCGCGTTGGCGCCCAGCCGGCTTTTGCCGGGCGTGCCGTCCAGCGCCATCATGGCCGTGTCGATGCGGCCCTGGGCGTCGGCCCGCATGCCGCGCAGCAGATCGCGCAGCTCGGTGTTGACGGCCTGCACCGCCCCCAGCACGCCCTTGCCCAGGTGGCGCGAGGCATCGCCGTCGCGCCGCTCCAGCGCCTCGTGCCGCCCCGTGGAGGCGCCCGAGGGCACCAGGGCCAGGCCGCGCGCGCCGTCCTCCAGCTCGACCTCGACCTCCACGGTGGGATGACCCCGGCTGTCCAGCGCCTCATGGGCCGCGATATCGGTGATCTGCATGGAAACTCCTTTTCGTCAAGAAATTGAACTGTGCAAAGGAGCTGGCAAGCCTGCACAACTCCAATGAACAGGCCTCCATGCTAGAAATCACGGCGATGCGGGACAATGCAGTTTTTCTGCCCATGCGTCAGCTTTTCTGACGAATTGATTGCCATGAGACAACTGCCACCGCTGGCCGCCCTGCGCGCCTTCGAGGCCATTGCCCGCACCGGCTCGGTGACCCGCGCGGCCGAGGAACTGTGCCGCAGCCACGGTGCCATCAGCCGCCATCTGCGCCTGCTGCAGGAGCACGCGGGCGCGGCGCTGTTCGAGAAAGAAGGCACGGGTTTGCGCCTGACCGAGGCCGGCGCCGCCTTCCATGCCTCGGTGCGCACGGCCTTCGACCAGCTGGAGGCCGCCTATGCCCAGCTGGCGCGCGACAGTCAGGCGCCGGGGCTGCATGTGGCCTGCAGCGCCACCTTTGCCATGCGCTGGCTGGTGCCGCAGCTGGCGGTGTTCTACCGCAGCCACCCGCATATCCGCATCCGCCTGTCCATGACCTCGGCGCGCGAGATGCGCCACGAGGGCGCCGACCTGATCATTGCCTGGGACCTGTCCACCTACGCCGAGGCCGACCGCCGCCGCGCCATCGAACTGGCGCCCGTGCACTTCGGCGCCGTGTGCACGCCGGCCTATGCTCGGCGCCGGCCCGCCAATCGCGCGCGCATTGCACATGAGTACACGGCCAGCGCCTGGAACCAGTGGGAAGCCCTCACGGGCCAGCCCGTGGCCCTGGGCGAGACGCTGGCGTTCCCCCACACCCACCTGTGCATAGAGGCGGCACTGTCGGGCCTGGGCGTTGCCCTGGTGGAGCAGCGGCTGATCGCACGCGAGCTCAAGGAGGGGCTGCTGGTGGCGCTCCATGGCTTCGTACCCTTCGAGGGCGGCCTGCGCGCCGTGCCCGCTGCAGGGCGTGCGCTGCCGGCCCAGGCGGGGGTCTTCATCGAATGGATGCGCGGCGCGCTGGCCGCCGTGCCGGCATAGGCCAGACGGCCTAAGCCCTGCCCCACTCCCGCAGCCGCCGGTACAGCAGCCCGCGCGAGACGCCCAGCATGCGGGCGGCCTGCGAGATATTGCCCTGGCAGCGGGCCAGGGCCTGCTCGATCAGCTCGCGGCTGGCCTCGCCCAGGGAAGACGGTGCCTCGGACGGCGCCTCGGCGGGCGGTGGCAGGGCCTCGATGGCCGGCAGCACCTCCTCGACCTGGGAAGATACCTCATCCAGCCTCGCCTCCATCCACAGCGTCAGCCCCGTGGGCAGCATCTGCGGGCGCGCCTGGCCGTGGTGGGCCAGCTCCAGCAACTGGTTCAGGCCCAGGCCGAAGACTTCCTCTGCGGCCAGCCCCTCGGCGGGCCGGCGCGGGCTGTCGAACAACTGGGCACCCACGCCGTTGAACCAGCGCACCATGCCTTCGCCATCCACGGCGGCCAGCCCTTCCAGCGGCGTGCCGAACATGCTGCGGCTGGACTGGAAGCGCAGCAGCAGGTGCATGCGGGCAGCGCCCACCAGCAGCCGGTTCTCGATGCAGGTGGCGTACATGTGGGCCATGGCGCCTGCGTCGAAGCGAAAGGGGCCCGCCTCGCTGCTCAGGTCCAGCATGGCCACGGTGCGCCCGCTGGCGTCGCGCACGGGCGCGGCCGCGCAGTGCAGCGAGGCCAGGCAGCGAAAGAAATGCTCGCCGCCACGCACATGGCAGACCTCGCCCGTGCGTACGGCCACGCCAGGTGCGCCCGTGCCCACGGCATCCTCGGCGATGTTCACGCCCACGCGTGCGGCCGTCAGCAGCAGCGGGCCGTCGCCCGGCGTGGGGCGCGAGGCGATCAGCACCACGCCCTCGCTGCAGGTGAGCATGGCGCGCGCCTGGCTGCCCGCGATCACGGTCTCGAGTTCGGCGATGGGGTCGCGCGCCGCCTCGATCAGCGCGCGGTTGTGGGTCAGCAAGGTGGCCGTGCGGATCTTGCTGACCGGGTCGAAGCTGATCTTCTCGTCGGGGCTGCGGCTGGCGCCCAGGCAGCGCGTCCAGGACTGCAGCACGGGCTCGGACACCAGGCCCGAGGGGCGCTCGCCGCGCTCGAAATAGCGCTCGCGCGCCAGCGCCACCCGGTCCTGGCGCGTGGCATAGAAGGGGTTGGAGGGCAGTGGGGCGGGAGGCGGCTGTTGCATGACGGACATCAAAACTGCCGCGATTGTTGTTCCGCCACGGCACAGGACAGCACTAGGGAAATCACCCGTGTTGGAACGGATTGCCGGGCTCGGTAACCTCGGGCATCGCCACAGGCCCGCCCGCAATGACACGCTCCCCACACAGCACAAGACACACCCGGCCCGCCCTGTCCACCCTGGGCGCCGCACTGGCCTGTACGCTGCACGCCTTGCACGCGCTACCCGCCCACGCGGCAAACGCAGCGCAGGACTCCAGCGAGGCCCTGCTCGCCCCCGTGGTCATCACGGCCAGCCAGCCCGGCGCCGGCCCCGACCTGTGGCGCGCCACCGCCGCCATCGACAGCGTGGAAGGCGCCGTGCTGCGAGACGGGCAGATGCAGATCAACCTGTCCGAGAGCCTGGCGCGCGTGCCGGGCCTGGTGGTGCTGAACCGCCAGAACTTCGCCCAGGACCTGCAGATCTCGGTGCGCGGCTTCGGTGCGCGCTCCACCTTTGGCGTGCGCGGGCTGCGCCTGTACGTGGACGGCATTCCGGCAGGCGCGCCCGACGGCCAGGGCCAGGCCGCCAACTTCACGCTGGGCAACGCCGCGCGCCTGGACGTGGTGCGCGGCCCGGCCGCCGTGCTCTACGGCAACAGCGCAGGCGGCGCACTGCTGCTGTACACCGAAGATGGCGAGGAACCCGGCCTGTGGCGCAGCGGCATGGCCGTGGGGCCGGACGGGCTGTGGCGCCTGTCCACCCAGCTGCGCGGCACGATCGGTGGCGGAAAGCCGGACCAGGCGGATGGCGGCTCCGCCCCCTGGCGATATGCCATCCACATCGAGCGCTTCGCCACCGACGGCATGCGCCCCCAATCGGCCGCCGACCGCAGCACGGCCCACATGAAGCTGTCACGCAAACAGGGCGACGACCAGTGGCTGCTGCAGTACCAGGAGCAGCGTGCCAGCGCCCAGGACCCGCTGGGCCTGACACGCGCCGAGTTCGAGGCCGACCCCGGCCAGACCACGGCCAGCGCGCTGCGCTTCAATACGCGCAAAAGCGTACGCCAGCGCCAGCTGGGCGCCGCCTGGCAGCACCAGTTCGGCGCGGGCCAGCGCCTGGAGCTCGTGGCCTATGCGGGTACGCGCTCCGTGCTGCAGTACCAGTCCATTCCCGTGGCCACGCAGGCACCGCCCTCGCATTCAGGCGGCGTGATCGACCTGGACCGCGACTACGCGGGCATGAACCTGCGCTGGCGCAGCACCTACGAGGATGTGGCTGGCGGCCGGCTGGACTGGTCGGCGGGCCTGGCCTACGACTGGCAGGGCGAGACCCGGCGCGGCTACGAGAACTTCATCGGCAGCCAGCTCGGCGTGCAGGGCCGGCTGCGCCGCGACGAACGCAACCAGGCGCGCTCCGCCGACCCCTACCTGCAGGCCGAGTGGAGCACGCAGAGTCTGGGCCTGAGCGCCGGCCTGCGCCAGGCGCGCGTGCGCTACCGCTCCGAGGACCACTACATCGCAGCCGGCAATGGCGACGACAGCGGCAGCATGGCCTGGCGCGGCTGGCTGCCCTCGCTGGGCCTGCGCGTGAACCTGCTGCCGGACCTGGTGGCCCACGCATCGGTGGGCCGGGGCATGGAAACGCCCACGCTCAACGAAGTGGCCTACCGGCCCGGCGGCCAAAATGGCATGAACAGCGGCCTGAACACCGGCCTGGCCGCCAGCGCCCACAACACCGTCGAGGTCGGCCTGCGCGGGCGCCACGGCAACGCGGGCTGGAACCTCACGCTGTTCGAGACCCATACCCAGCGCGAACTCACCGTGCTGTCCAACACGGGCGGGCGCGCCACCTACCAGAACGCAGGCCGCACGCTGCGCCGGGGGCTGGAATTCTCGGGCAACGCCCAGTGGGGGCCGCTCACGGCCAGCACCGCCCTGACCCTGCTGCAGGCCCGCTACCGCGACAGCTTCCTGACCTGCGAGGCCACGCCCTGCACCACGCCCACCGCCCCGGTGGATGCCGGCGCGCGCCTGGCCGGCACCGCGCCGCGCCGCCTGTGGAGCGAGCTGGCCTGGCAGCTGTCGCCGCAATGGACCTGGACCGTGGACATGCTGCACAGCGGCCCCGTGGCCGTGAACGACCGCAACACCGACCGCGCGGCCGGCTACACCGTCTGGGGCTCCAGCCTGCGCTGGTCACGGCAATGGCAGCAGTGGAGTGCCCAGACCTTTGTGCGGCTGGACAACCTGTTCGACCGGCGCTTTGCAGGGTCGGTCATCGTCAACGAGGGCAACCAGCGGTACTTCGAGCCGGGTGCAGGACGCGCGCTGTCGGCCGGGGTGACGGTCGGCCGGACGTTCTGAGCTGTTCCACGGCGGTACACATCCGCCCCCGGGAAAGTCCGAATGTTGTGACCCGAGGCCGCTTTTTTTATCGTCTCCCACATGGTGCCCTTGCCCCCAGCGCCATGCACGCAAAAACAAACCACACAGGAGACGAGACAACATGAAGACCCACGTGCTTTCCTCCACGCTGCTGGCCGCCGGCCTGGTGCTGGCTCTGCCTGGAGCCGCGCTGGCACAGGCAGGCCTGCCAAGCAAAGGCTCGCCCGAGCACATACGCGCCGTCACCTCGCGCATCGACTCGCAGAGCATCCGCGACAACGCGCGCAGCTCCAAGGACTGGCCCAGCTACGGCATGGACTACAGCGAGACGCGCTTTTCCAAACTCAGGCAGCTGGACACGGCCAATGTGAAGCGGCTGGGCCTGGTCTGGTCGTATGACCTGGAATCCACGCGCGGCGTGGAGTCCACGCCCGTGGTGGTCGATGGAATCATGTACGTCACGGCCAGCTGGAGCGTGGTGCATGCGGTGGACGTGCGCACCGGCAAGCGCCTGTGGAGCTACGACCCCGGCGTGGACCGCGCCAACGGCTTCAAGGGCTGCTGCGACGTGGTCAACCGGGGCGTGGCGGTCTACAAGGGCAAGGTGTATGTGGGCGCCTTCGATGGCCGCCTGGTGGCGCTGGACGCGGCCACGGGCCAGAAGGTCTGGGAGCAGGACACCATCATCGACCGCGCCTTCTCGTACACCATCACGGGCGCGCCGCGCGTCATCAAGGGCAAGGTGCTGATCGGCAACGGCGGCGCCGAGTACGGGGTGCGCGGCTATGTCACGGCCTATGACGCCGAGACCGGCGCGCAGCAGTGGCGCTGGTTCACCGTGCCAGGCGATCCGTCCAAGCCGTTCGAGAACGAGGCCATGGCCCGCGCCGCCAAGACCTGGGACCCGGCCGGCAAGTGGTGGGAGGCCGGTGGCGGCGGCACGGCCTGGGACACCATGGCCTATGACCCCGAGCTCAACCTCATGTACATCGGCACGGGCAACGGCTCGCCCTGGGCGCAAGCCAAGCGCAGCCCGGCCGGTGGCGACAACCTGTACCTGGCCAGCATCGTGGCGCTGAACCCCGATACGGGCGAGTACGTCTGGCACTACCAGGAAACGCCGGGCGACAGCTGGGACTTCACCTCCACCCAGCCCATGGTGCTGGCCGACATCAAGATCGGCGGCAAGCCGCGCAAGGTCATCCTGCATGCGCCCAAGAACGGCTTCTTCTTCGTCATCGACCGCACCAACGGCCAGTTCATCTCGGCCAAGAACTTCGTCGATGTGAACTGGGCCAGCGGCTACGACGCCAAGGGCCGGCCCATCGAGACGCCGATTGCGCGCAGCGGCGACCGCGCCCGCGACGTGATCCCCAGCCCCTTCGGCGCGCACAACTGGCATTCCATGTCCTACAGCCCCGACACGGGACTGGCCTACCTGCCGGCCCAGCATGTGCCGCTGACCCTGCAGGACAACAAGAACTGGAAGTTCAACGGCGGCTCCCTGCCCGAGCCGCACAGCAATATCGGCTGGAACACGGCCACGCTGGTCAACATGGAGCCGCCCAAGAGCACGCCCTTCGGCCGTCTGATCGCCTGGGACCCGGTGGCGCAAAAGGAGCGCTGGCGCGTGGAGCATGCCTCGCCCTGGAACGGCGGCACGCTGGCCACGGCGGGCAACCTGGTGTTCCAGGGCACGGCCGACGGCCGCTTCGTAGCCTATGACGCGCGCAACGGCAAGAAGCTCTGGGAAAAGCCCACGGGCACGGGCGTGGTGGCCGCACCCATCACCTATGAGGTCGATGGCCGGCAGTACGTCTCCATCGCCGTGGGCTGGGGCGGCGTCTACGGCCTGGCCGCGCGCCACACCGAGCGCAAGGGCCCGGGCACGGTCTACACCTTCGCGCTGGACGGCAAGGCCGAGGCGCCTGCCTTCGTCGCCTACCAGCAGGGCAAGCTGCTGCAGGGCGTGCCCTACGACAAGAGCCTGGTGGCCGAAGGCACGGCCCTGTATGTCAGCAACTGCGCCTTCTGCCACGGCGTGCCCGGCGTGGACCGGGGCGGCAACCTGCCCAACCTGGGCTACCTGGACCCGGCCTATATCGAGCACCTGGACAAGTTCATCTTCAAGGGCCCGGCCATGTCGCGCGGCATGCCGGACTTCACGGGCAAGCTGAGCATGGAAGACGTGGAAAAGATCAAGGCCTTCATCCAGGGCACGGCCGACGCGGTGCGGCCCAAGTAAGCGGCTCCCGCCCCGCTTCCTCTCTCTCCCCCACAACCCCCACAGGCACCTCCCCGGCCCTGCTGTCCTGCAGCAGGCCTGGGCAGGGCTTTGCCTGAAAACTCCGGACCGGACTCTTCGCCATGCCATCCAAGCCCTTCACCCGCGCATCCCTGGCCCTGGCAGCCATGGCCGCATGCGCCACCTTCAATGCCCACGCCGTCGATATCGACGCGGGCGACTACACCGCCCTGCCTCCGGGCACCACGCTGGGCATGGTCTATTACCAGCACGCCACGCGGGACAGCCTCTATGCCAATGGCGAGCAGGCGCCCATACGGCCGAGGCTGACCTCGGACATCGGCATAGCGCGCGGCGTGCACTTCATGAAGCTGGGCGACTATGTGATCGACCCGCAGTTCCTGCTGCCCTTCGGGCGCCTGTCGGCCTCGCGCGATATCGCGGCCATGGGCAGCAATACCGGCGTGGGCGACCTGATGCTGGCCGCCACCCTGTGGCTGACAAAGCCCGGCGACAAGGAGCACTTCGGCATCACCCCCTTTGTCTGGCTGCCCACGGGCCAGTACAACCGCAACGACCCGCTGAGCCTGGGCGAGAACCGCTGGAAGGCCGCCCTGCAGGCCGGCTGGATCAAGCCGCTGGGCAAGAGCGTGACCATGGACCTGGCGGCCGATGTCACCGTCTTCGGCAAGAACGACGACTTCGGCGCCCACAGCGCCACGCTCAAGCAAAAGGCGCAGTTCCAGTTCCAGGGCCTGCTGCGCTACCACCTGTCGGATACCTCGGACCTGCGCCTGGGCCTGTCGCACCTGACGGGCGGCGAGACCCAGGTCAACGGCGTGTCGCAAGGCGACCGCCAGTCCACCACCAAGGTCTCTTTCGGCGGCGCGGTGTTTGTCGCGCCCAAGACGCAGTTGCTGGCCACCGTGGGCCGCGACCTGCATGTGCGCCAGGGCTTCAAGGAGAACGCCCGCATCAACCTGCGCCTGCTGCAGGTTTTCTGAATCCACACCCCCTGTCCCCTGTCCACCACCAAGGAGCACACCATGAACCTCAGCGACATCCAGCACCAGATCACCGAGCGCGCCAGCGCCTTCCTCAACCGGGGCACGCATGACCTCTTCATCGACGGCCAATGGGTGGCGGCGCAGACCGGCCAGCGCCTGTCCACCGTCAACCCGGCCACCGAGGCCGTGATCGCCGAAGTCGCCAGCGCCGGCCCGGCCGACGTGGACCTGGCCGTGCGCGCCGCCCACCGCGCGCTGCACCTGGGCCCCTGGGGCCGCATGCGCCCCGTGGAGCGCGAGCGCCTGATGCTGCGCCTGGCCGACCTCATGGAGACCCATGCCCAGGCCCTGGCCGAGGTCGAATCGCTGGACAACGGCAAATCCGCCGCCATTGCGCGCGCCGTGGACATCGCCATGGCCATCGACTCCATCCGCTACATGGCCGGCTGGGCCACCAAGATCGAAGGCATGACGCACGAGCACTCCGTGCCCTTCGCGCCCGAGGCCCAGATGTTCACCTACACCCGGCGCGAGCCCGTGGGCGTGGTAGCCGCCGTCGTGCCCTGGAACTTCCCCCTGCTCATGGCCACCTGGAAGCTGGCGCCCGCGCTGGCCGCCGGCTGTACCCTGGTGCTCAAGCCCGCCGAGCAGACGCCGCTGACCGCGCTGATGCTGGCCGAGCTGATCCAGGAAGCGGGCTTTCCGCCCGGCGTGTTCAACGTGGTCACGGGCGACGGCCCCGGCACGGGTGCGCCCCTGGTCTCGCACCCGCTGGTCAACAAGGTCAGCTTCACGGGCTCGACCGAAGTGGGCAAGCTCATCGGCCATGCCTGCATGGACAACATGACGCGCATCACGCTGGAGCTGGGCGGCAAGTCCCCCGTCATCGTGCTGGACGACTGCGACCCGGCCACGGCGGCGGCGGGTGCGGCCAATGCCATCTTCTTCAACCACGGCCAGGTCTGCTGCGCGGGCTCGCGCCTGTACGTGCACAAGAGCATGTTCGACCGCGTGGTGGCCGACGTGGCCGACCAGGCCGCCCAGCTCACCCTGGGCCATGGCCTGGACCCCAGCGCGCAGATGGGCCCGCTGGTCTCGCAGGAGCAGATGGAGCGCGTCTGCAGCTACATCGACATAGGCCGCAGCCAGGGCGCCGAGGTGGTGACGGGCGGCGCCCGCTCAGGCCAGCGCGGCTACTTCGTGCAGCCCACGGTGATGACCGGCGTGCAGCACGACCACCGCGTGGCCCGCGAGGAAATCTTCGGCCCCGTGCTCGTGGCCATGCCCTATGACGACCTCGACGAAGTCGCCGCATGGGCCAACGACACGCCCTACGGCCTGGGCGCCAGCATCTGGTCCAACAACCTGTCCAAGGTCCACCGGCTGATCCCCAAGATCCAGTCCGGCACGGTCTGGGTCAACTGCCACAGCACCCTGGACCCGGGCATGCCCTTCGGCGGCTACAAGCAGTCCGGCATGGGCCGCGACATGGGCCGCACGGCGCTGGATGCCTATCTGGAGACCAAGTCGGTGTTCATCAATCTGTGAGGGCTGCTGCCGGCCTGCAGCTTTTGTGCAGGCCGGCAGCGGGGGCTTGTCGGAAAGCACGGATTCAGATCATTCCGATATCTTTTCACTGCGCACCCCTGCACACTTCCCCGCTTTCCACGCCATGCCGCCTGCAGTGCGGCACAGAAAGAGAGGGAGACCATGGATCGTCGATGGATCGCAGGGCTGTCATGGCTCTTCATCGCCTGGACCTGCCAGGCGCAGGACGGGGGCAAGGCCGACAGGCCCACGCCCGAACAGGCCCGCCAGGAGGCAGCGCGCTGGAGCCACACCGCCGTGGCCGACATCCAGCGAATGCACCAGATGATCCGGGAGGCACATCCCGCCGTTCTCGACCCTGGCGCAAGTGCTTTTCACCAGTGGTTCAGCGAGGGATACGACCAGGCCATGGCGCTGGCTGGGCGCGCAGCCACGGAGCAGCAGGCCTTTGCCGCGCTGCGCTTCTACACCACCGGATACCGGGACGGCCATCTGGCCATATGGCGCAACCACCATGCCGCCACGCCTGTGCGCACGACCTGGGCAGGCTGGGCCGTGCAGCGCCAGGCAGGCCGCTACCGCGTCTCGGGCCGCGCTGCGCAATGGCCGATCGATACGCCGCAGGTGGGGGAGCAGGTACTGTCGTGCGACGGCATCCCCATCGACGATCTGCTCACTGACAAAGTGGCGCCCTTCGTGAACCGGCTCGTGCACCTGGAGGGAACGAAGTCCGATCTGGCATGGCACCTGACCCGCGAATCGCCCAGCGCCCCGCTGTGGGAGCCGCTCAGGGTGCGTCAATGCACGACCCGCTCCGCCGCTGGCGAAATCCGGAGTTTCAACCTGGCATGGCAGCCGCTGGACGACAAGGACGCCCGTGCCCTGGCGCGGCCCCGGGCACCGCGCCAGGGCATCAAGGAAGTGCGACCGGGAGTGCAGTGGGTCCAAGCGTCCAACTTCATGCCATCGTCCGAGAAGGCCATGGCCGCCTTCGAGAAAATGCTGGAGGGCATCCGGCAGGCAGGAGATGCGCAGGCCGTGGTGCTCGATGTGCGCGGCAATGGCGGGGGCAACTCCCTGCTCGGCTACCGCATCCTGATGGCCCTGCTGACAGATGCCATCACGGCAGGCGCCACGCAGCACTCCCAAGCCAGGGCTTACTGGCGTGTCTCCGCCATGGCCCTGGAGGCGTTCGAAGAGCGCAGGACACAGCTCCTGCGCACGGAAGGCGCCGGCAGCCTGGTCTACCAGTTCACACAGCAGATGGCCTCGCTGATGGGGGATGCCGCATCGCGCGGGGAAGATTTTGTCGAGCAGCCGCAGGTCGATGAAACGCACAAGGAGTTGCAGCAAGACACCGCCGCTGCACGCGCAAACCCCTTCAAGGGCAAGCTGGTGCTGGTCACGGATGCCCAATGCCAGAGCGCCTGCCTGGATTTCGTGAGTGCGGCGCTGCAGATTTCGGGCATCGTGCACGCGGGCAGCATGACCGGCACGGACACGCAGTACACCGACGTGGCCGACAAGGCACTTTCGCCCACAGTGACGTTCCGCGTCCCCCTCAAGGTCTGGAAGAACCACGGACGCCAGGACAAGGAGGGCAAGCCCTACCTGCCGCAGTTCGTCTTCGACGGCGACCTTGCCGACACCGCCGCCGTGCAGGCCTGGGTGCTGGACAGCATCCTGCCCACGGCAGGAAACATCCAGCTGGATTGAACAGAGGCAGGCTTTGAGGAGATCGGATGATGCGAAGCAGGTCCCATGACGACGCCATGGCCGAGCTGTACCGCAGCGATCCGGTCATAGCCCATGGCCATCGAGACCATCAACGCCATCCTGGCCGATGGCGACCCGGCAGAGCTGGGGATCGTGATGCGCCAGTTGGCCCTGGCGTACCTGCCCACACAGCTTCCCCCTACTCCGAATACCCCTTGGGCCATCCCCCCGGCCGGTCGCAGCATTCCTCCCAGCCCAGCTTGCGCGAGGTGTGGCCTATGCCGGGGTTGAAGGTGTTGGTCGGGTCCAGTTCGCGGTAGAAGCCCGCCAGCGCGGGCTTGGCCACGTAGAGGTGGCCCACGTTGTGCTCGGCCGGGTACTCGGCACGGCGTGCGTCCAGCAGTTCCCACATGCGGTGCTCCATGGCCAGCGGGTCCACGCCCTTCTTGACGATGTAGTCCTGGTGGAAGACATGGCAGAAGAAGTGGCCGTAGTAGAGCTTGTGGACCATGTCGCGCTCGACCTCGGCGGGCAGTTGCTCCACCCATTCGCGGTCGTTGCGGCGCAGGGCCACGTCCAGGGCCACGATGTCCTCGACCTGGGCGCGATGCACCTCGCGGTAGCGGATGGCCGCGCCCGCGATGGCGAAGCGGTGCAGGAAGGCCTTGCGCCCCTCGTCGGCATCGCACTCGAACCAGCCGCCCGTGGTGCTGCCGCTGAAGTGCCGCGTGAGGAATTCACGCGTGGCCTCGGCCGTGTCGTTGGACACGCGCACCAGCAGGTGGTGCTCGTAGCGGTCGCGCCACTGGCGCATGCGCGCGGGCAGGTGGCTGGGCAGCAGGTTGGTCAGCACCTGGATCACGCAGTCGGTGACGCCGCGCAGGCCGAAGCGCTCGAAGAAGCCGTCCATGCGGCTCTTGAGGGCGAAGGCGGCCGGCACCCTGGCCGTGCCGAAGCGGTCGATCAGCAGGAAGGTGTCCTTGCCGTATTTCTCGCCGATGTCGTAGGCCGTGCGGTGGATGTACTCACCCGCGATCGGCAGGCGCGGCAGCGCGGTCAGCAGCTCGCGGCGCACGGCCGTGAGGTCGTCGGGCGCATTGCTGCCTATATAGAAGACGGTGCTGGGCTCCTTGGGAAAGGTGTCCAGCCGCACGGCGAACAGGCACAGCTTGCCGGCCGAGCCCGAGGCCTCGAACAGGCGCGAAGGGTCGGCGTTGAAGCGCGCGGGCGTGTCCTCGTCCACGGCGCGCACGGCCTCGGCATAGCGCGGGTCGGAGGCGGCGCGCTGCGCATCGTGGGCGATGTCGGCTTCGGTGTAGTCGCCGTTTTGCAGCCGCGTGAGGATTTCCTCGGGCGTGCGGCCCAGGGCGATGCCCAGGTGGTTGACGAGTTCCAGCGAGCCGTCGTCGCAGACGCGCGCGTACAGCGCCAGCTCGGTGTAAGCCGGGCCGCGCCGCACCAGGGCACCGCCCGAGTTGTTGCAGATGCCGCCCAGCACCGAGGCGCCGATGCACGACGAGCCGATCACCGAATGCGGCTCGCGCCCCAGCGGTGCCAGCGCCTGCTCCAGCCGGTCCAGCGTGGCGCCGGGCAGGCAGACCACCTGGGCGCCGCCGCCAATGACCTGCACGCCGGTGATGCGCAAGGTGTTGATGAGCACGATCTCGCGGTCGTAGTCCGCGCCGTCGGGCGTGGAGCCGCCCGTCAGGCCCGTGTTGGCGGCCTGCATGATGACGATGCGCCCGGCCGCCACGGCGGCCTGCACCACCTTCCACTGCTCCAGCAGCGTCGCGGGCCGCACTACGGCCAGCACCGGGCCCTCGCCCGTGCGGTGGCCCTTGCGGAAGCGGCGCGTGGCCTGGTCGTCGGTGAGCACATGGGCGGCGCCCACGGCTTCGCGCAACTGCAGCAGCAGGGCCTCGCGGGAGACGACCGGAGTCTGCAGCGCGCTCATGGCTGGCGCACCAGCAGGTCGCCGGTGATGTCGGATACCTTGCTCACGCTGGTCAGCGTCATGGCCACGCGCATTTCCTTCTCCAATAGTTCCAGCAGGTGCTTGACGCCCGCCTCGCCGGAGGTGGCCAGGGCGTAGATGAAGGCGCGGCCGATCATGGCGCAGTCGGCGCCCAGGGCGATGGCGCGCACCACGTCCAGGCCGTTGCGGATGCCGGAGTCGGCCAGGATCTTGATCTGGCCCTTGACCGCATCGGCAATGGCCGGCAGCGCGCGGGCCGAGGACAGCACGCCGTCGAGCTGGCGGCCGCCATGGTTGGAGACGATGATGCCGTCGGCGCCAAAGCGCACGGCGTCCTTGGCGTCCTCAGGGTCGAGGATGCCCTTGATGACCATGGGCCCCTTCCAGAAGGTGCGTATCCATTCGAGGTCCTTCCAGGAGATGGAGGGATCGAAGTTGGCGCCCAGCCAGCCGATGTAGTCGGCCAGGCCCGTGGGGCTGCCCCGGTAGGCCGAGATGTTGCCCAGGTCATGCGGGCGGCCCAGCAGGCCCACGTCCATGGACCAGGCCGGGTGCGTGACCGACTGCCAGTAGCGGCGCATGGCGGCATTCGGGCCGCTCATGCCCGAATGCGCATCGCGGTAGCGCGCGCCGGGCACGGGCATGTCCACGGTGAAGACCAGGGTGGAGCAGCCGGCCGCCTGGGCACGCTCCAGCGCGTTCTGCATGAAGCCCCGGTCTTTGAGCACATAGAGCTGGAACCACATGGGGCGCTTGATCTTGGGCGCCACCTCTTCGATGGGGCAGACCGAAACCGTGGACATGGTGAAAGGAATGCCATGGGCGTCGGCCGCGCGCGCGGCCTGCACCTCGCCGCGGCGGCGGTACATGCCCGTCAGGCCCACGGGCGACAGCGCCACGGGGATGGACAGCTTCTCGCCGAACAGCTCGATGCTGGTGTCCAGCCGGCTCATGTCCTTGAGCACGCGCTGGCGCAGCGCCACGGCGGCCAGGTCTTCCACGTTGCGGCGCAGCGTCTGCTCGGCATAGGCGCCGCCGTCGATGTAGTGGAACAGGAAAGGCGGCAGGCGCTTTTGCGCCGCTGCGCGGTAGTCGGAGGTGGAGGAGATGATCATGATGGGTGTCTCATGTCTTTCGTATCAGGTCTGAAGTGGGCAGCAGCGCGGGCGCGGCGTCCAGAGGCAGCCGCATGGAGCGCTCGCGCCGCGCGCGGTCCTCGTCCAGGCGCTGGATGGTGGTGCGCACATGCTCCAGGTGCTCGCCGATGCATTCGCGGGCGCGCTGCGGGTCGCCGTCCAGGATGGCCTGCATGAGGCTCTGGTGCTGCACGGTCAGCTCCTGCAGGGTCTGGGGCGCGCTCAGGCGGAACATGTCGTGGCGGTTGCGCTCCACCGTGGACAGCACCACGGTGAACAGGCTGTGCATGACCTGCACCAGCACCAGGTTGTGCGAGGCCTCGGCAATGGCCAGGTGGAACTGCGCATCGGCACGCGCCGCCAGCTCGGCGTGGCCGCTTTGCTGGTGCTGGATCATCACCTCGAAGCAGCGCTGGATATGGTCCTTGTCGCGCTCCGTGGCGCGCTGGGCGGCCAGCCAGGCCGTGCTGGTCTCCAGCGCGTGGCGGGTTTCCAGCACGTCGTAGCGGTAGTGGGAGTCGGACTCCATCAGGCCGGCCAGCGGCCGCATGGCGTCCTTGAGCCAGTCCGCAGGCTCGGCAGCCGGCGCCGGCTCCTGCAGGTAAGTGCCATCGCCGCGCCGCGCCGCCAGCACGCCCTGGCTGGTGAGTTTCTGTATGGCCTCGCGCACCGAGGTGCGCGAGACTCCCAGCTCGGCCGCCAGTTGCCGTTCCGCGGGCAGCCGCTGTCCGGGCTGCACTCCGCTGGCCTGCACCAGGGCAAGCAATTTCTCGACAACTTGATCGGCAACGCGCATGGGGATTCTCAGAATTGGTTTTCAGTGATTCACGGCGCTATGCGCCAGCCTCATCGCATGAAACCCGCACTGCCCAAGCCAGGGACACCGAGCAAGGGCCGCCCCGCCGCGAGGGTGTCGTCCCCCTCCCCCGCGAAGCGGGTAGAGAGGGGGAAGGCGCGCAGCGACTCAGGGGGTGTTTCATGTCAATACCCAGGAATCATCCACGTAAACACATAGGCTTGCAGCGTCGTGATCACCCCGATGATCACGGCGAACATCAGGCTGTGCTTGACCGTGAAGCGGAACAGGTCCGACTCCCGGCCTGCCAGGCCCACGGCCGCGCAGGCAATGGCGATGGACTGGGGCGAGATCATCTTGCCCGTCACGCCGCCCGTGGTGTTGGCCGCCACCGTGAGCACCTGGGGCAGGCCCAGCTGCTGCGCCGTGGTGGCCTGCAGCGCGGCGAACAGCGCGTTGGCCGAAGTGTCCGAGCCCGTGAGGAACACGCCGATCCAGCCCAGGAAGGGCGAGAAGAACGTGAACGCCTGGCCCGTGTGTGCCAGCGCCAGGGCCAGCGTGGCCGACAGGCCCGAGTAGTTGGCCACGAAGGCGAAGGCCAGCACCATGCCGATGGAGTAGATCGGCACGGCCAGTTCCCTGAAGGTCTCGCCCAGCGTGGCAACGGCCTTGGCGGGAGACAGGCGCGTGAAGGTGATGGTGATCAGCGCCGCGATCAGGATGGCCGTGCCGGTGGCCAGCAACCAGTTGAAGGTGTAGACCGCGCCGTAGGGCGCAGCGGCGGCCACGACGGGGGGCGTCTTCTCCACCAGGTTGTGCAGGAAGGGCACGGGGATGTTGATGACGGTGGAGGCCAGCGGGCCGCCTGCGGCGAACAGCGCCTTGAAGGGCTTGATGCTCCAGATCGTCACCATGGCCGTGAGGATGATGAAGGGCGACCAGGCCTTGATGACGGCGCCTGCTGTCAGCGGTGCACCGGAGGTGATGGCCGGTGCTGCAACTGCCGCAGCCTTGCCGCCCTCGCCTTCCGTGTCGAAACGGAAGATGCGCTTGGGTTGCCAGACCTTGAGGAACAGCGTCAGCGCCACCAGCGAGACGATGGCCGAGGTAATGTCCGGCAGCTCGGGGCCGATGAAGTTGGCCGTGAGGAACTGCACCACGGCGAAGGAGCCGCCGCCCACCAGCACCGCAGGCCAGGTTTCCCTGACGCCGCGCCAGCCGTCCATGATGGCCATCAGCCAGAACAGCACGAGCACCGTCATGAAGGGCAGCTGGCGGCCGGCCATCTGGCCGATGGCGAATGCATCCACGCCCGAGACCTGCCCCGCCACGATGATGGGAATGCCCATGGCGCCGAAGGCCACGGGCGCCGTGTTGGCGATCAGGCACAGCCCGGCCGCGTACAGCGGCTTGAAGCCCAGGCCCACCAGCAGCGCGGCCGTGATGGCCACGGGCGCGCCGAAGCCGGCCGCGCCCTCCAGGAAGGCGCCGAAGCAAAAGCCCACCAGGATGAGCTGCAGCCGCTGGTCGGGCGTGACCGACAGGATGGACGAGCGGATCACGTCGAACTGCCCCGTCTTGACCGAAATCTTGTAGAGGAACACGGCCGCCACGATGATCCAGGCGATGGGCCACAGGCCGTAGAAGAAGCCGTACACGGCCGAGGCCAGTGCCGCGCTCACGGGCATCTTGTAGAACAGCAGCGCCACGCCCAGCGCCAGCGCCACGGTGACGGTGCCGGCCTGGTAGCCCTTGAGACGGAACCTGGTCAGCGCCAGGAAGAAAAAGATGATGGGAATCAGCGCGATCAGCGCCGAGATCCAGATGTTCCCGGCGGGATCGTAGTTCTGCTGCCAGATGGTTTGCATGACCGTGTCTCTAGATGATGGGGAGGGCGCGGTAAGCGCCCCTTGTCGGCCACTCCCTCTCGTCGCAGCGTTGGCATGCGGTGCGATCCGCACAGGATGTCTGCTGGCTGGCTGCAACGGTGACCGGGAGTGTTCCCCGCGCTGGCGCCTTGTGGGCCATTGGCAAATTGGTCCAACCAATTAAACCAAAATTCAGACCATTGCGCGAAGTGGTGCGATTCTCAGAGCTTTCAAGTGAGCAGATGAACAGGGTAAACACCTAAAAGAGTGCAGATAATGCACCACGATGTTTATTGGTCAGACCAATCATGGATGTTTTGGTGCAACGCATATTCAAGTCCCCGCCAGGCAAGGCCCCAGGCGGTGCACAAACGCAGCGCACGCGGGAAAAAGATCGGCGGCAGCGCTGTGCCCGCAGGTCCGGCGCTCATGCCTGACGTCCCCAACGGAAAAGCCCGCTCCCTACAATGCAGCCTCAGCGGTCGGTGTACCGCCCTTGTACCTTCGGCGCCCGGTCATCCCGGGCGCCCATTAAACCGCCGTGTATCCGGACGGCGGTGGCTGATTGAACGGAGCCCATCCATGAACCACATTCCTGCGCGCCGCTCGGCGCTGCGCCAGACGGCTGCCTGCGTGCTGGCCGCCTCCTCCCTGTCCAGCCTGCCTGCGCTGGCCGCCGAACCCGCCGTGCTGCGCGTCTCGGCCATCCCGGATGAAGCTCCCACCGAGCTGCAGCGCAAGTTCGAGCCGCTGGGCAAGTACCTCTCGGCCCAGACCGGCATGAAGGTGGTGTTCACGCCCGTGACCGACTACGCCGCCGTGGTCGAGTCGCTGGCCACGCGCAAGCTGGACCTGGCCTGGCTGGGCGGCTTCACCTTCGTGCAGGCCAAGATCCGCACCAACGGCACGGCCATCCCCATCGTGCAGCGCGAGGAAGACGCCAAGTTCACCTCCAAGTTCATCACGGCCAACCCCGCCATCAAGACCCTGGCCGACCTCAAGGGCAAGAGCTTTGCCTTTGGCGCGCCCTCGTCCACCTCGGGCAGCCTGATGCCGCGCTTTTTCCTGCAGCAGGACGGCATCAACCCCGAGAAGGACTTCAAGACCGTGGCCTTCTCCGGCGCGCATGACGCCACCGTGGCCTTCGTGGCCGCAGGCAAGGCCGAGGCCGGCGTGCTCAACGCATCGGTCTGGGACAAGCTGGTGGAGAGCAAGAAGGTCGATACCAGCAAGGTGCGCGTGTTCGCCACCACGCCGCCCTACTTCGACTACAACTGGACCGTGCGCGGCGACCTGGACCCGGCCCTGGTCAAGAAGCTGACCGACGCCTTCCTGGCGCTGGACCCGGCCAAGCCCGAGCACAAGGCCATCCTGGAGCTGCAGCGCGCCGCGCGCTTCGTGCCCACCCAGGCCTCGAACTACGAAGGCATCGAGGCTGCCGCCAAGTCGGCCGGCCTGCTCAAGTAAGCCGCAGCAGGCGCAATCCATGAGCTTTGAACTGCAAGGCGTGGGCCTGACCCACGCCGGCGGCGGCATTGCGCTGCGCGGCGTGACGCTGGCCGCACGCCAGGGCGAGGCCATTGCGCTGATCGGCCCCTCGGGCGCGGGCAAGACCACGCTGCTGTCCGTCATCGGTACGGCGCTGGCGCCCAGCCAGGGCCGGCGCAGCGTGCTGGGCGACGAGGTGCCTGCGTCCAGCGCGGGCGCCCCGCGGCTGCTGCGCGCGCGCATCGGCACGGTGCATCAGGCGCCGCCCATCCCGCCGCGCCAGCGCGTGGTCACGGCCGTGCTGGCCGGGCGGCTTGGCCGGTGGCCGGCCTGGAAGGCGCTGGCCTCGCTGATCTACCCCCAGGACATTGCCGGCGCGCGCGAGGCCCTGGCCCGAGTGCAGCTGGCAGACAAGCTGTTCGCGCGCTGCCACCAGCTCTCTGGCGGGCAGCTGCAGCGCGTGGGCATCGCCCGCGTGCTCTACCAGCAGGCCGAGCTCATCCTGGCCGACGAGCCCGTGGCCGCGCTGGACCCGGCCCTGGCCCTGTCCACCGTGCAACTGCTGGTGCACGAAGCGGCCGCGCGCGGCGCCACCCTGGTCGCCAGCCTGCATGCCGTGGACCTGGCGCTGGCCTGCTTTGCGCGCATCGTGGGCATCCGCGATGGCGCCATCGCCTTCGACCTGCCGGCGGCTGAAGTCACGCAGGAACACCTGCGTGCGCTGTATGGGTCCGAGCATCCTGGAGATGATCCCTCCGGCACTGCATGGACACCCGCGCCCGCCGCCTTTGCCGCACCGCTGTCCGCATCCGCATGCCGTTGAGTTCCGATCTGCACGCGCTGCGTGACCCCGCCGCGCCCCGCCGCCTCGGCGCCCTGGTGCTGGCCGCCGTCGTTCTGTGGCCGCTGTTCCAGGGCGCGGGCTTCAGCCT
This sequence comes from Delftia sp. JD2, assembly GCF_001682645.1. Classification (NCBI taxonomy): domain Bacteria; kingdom Pseudomonadati; phylum Pseudomonadota; class Betaproteobacteria; order Burkholderiales; family Comamonadaceae; genus Delftia; species Delftia sp. JD2. The sequence goes on along the minus strand of NZ_LFJT01000008.1, from coordinate 9,854 downwards.
GGGTGCGCTGTTCGATCCCGGCAACCTGCAGGTCATAGGCCGCTTTCTGGCCACGTTTCTGCCGCCCGAGACCGGGCGCGACTTCCTCGGCTACCTGGGCCGCGCCACGCTGGAGACCCTGGCCATTGCCACGGCCGGCATGGCCCTGGCCTTTGTGCTGGCCGTGCCGCTGGCCTACCTCGTCACGGGCGCCGCGCGCGAGCGGCGCGCGCTCAACCCCGTCACGCGCGGCCTGCTCACCATCCTGCGCGGCGTGCCCGAACTGGTCTGGGCCCTGGTCTTCGTGCGCGTCTTCGGCCTGGGGCCGGCCGCTGGCGTGCTGGCCCTGGGATTGACCTATGGCGGCATGCTGGCCAAGGTCTATGCGGAAATCCTGGAATCGGCCGACCCCGCACCCGCACGCGCCCTGGCGCAGGCCGGCGTGCGCCGGCCGCTGGCCATGCTCTATGGCCTGCTGCCCCAGGCCGCGCGCGAGCTGACCTCGTACACCGTCTACCGCTGGGAGTGCGCCATACGCGCCTCGGTGGTCATGGGCTTTGTGGGCGCGGGCGGCCTGGGCCAGCTCATGGACCAGGCCATGAAGATGCTCAACGGCGGCGAGGCCTCCACCATCTTGCTGACCTTCATGCTGCTGGTCTGGGGCGCCGACCTGCTCTCGCGCGGCCTGCGCCGCGCGCTGGACACGCCACCCGCCGCGCGTGCCAGCGCCTGGGGCTGGCGCAGCGCCCTCACCTGCGCCGCCCTGGCGCTGGGCGTGGCCGCCAGCTTTGCCATGCTGGAGATGGACATGCCCTCGCTGTTCACCGGCGCGGCGGGCCGGTCCATGCTGGAGTTCGTCATCAGCTTCTTCCCGCCCGACACCAGCGCCGAATGGCTGCGCAAGGTGGCCGTGGGCGTGTGGGAGACGCTGGCGATCTCCGTGGTCGGCACCCTGCTGGCGGCCGTGCTGGGCCTGCTGCTGGCGTTGCCGCGCTGGCGCGCTCCCTGGAGCCTGGTGCTCAACGTGCTGCGCTCCGTGCCCGAGCTGGTCTGGGCCACCATCACCGCCCTGGCCGTGGGCCTGGGCCCGTTCGCAGGCGCGCTGGCGCTGGCGCTGCACACGGCCGGCGTGCTGGGGCGCCTGTATGCCGAGGCCCTGCAGAACCAGCCCGCCGCCCCCACCCAAGCGCTGCGCCTGTCCGGCAGCGGCCGCGCTATGGCCTTCCTCTACGCGACGCTGCCCGGCGCCGCGCCGCAGTTGCTGGCCTATACGCTGTACCGCTGGGAGATGAACATCCGCATGGCCGCCATCCTGGGCTTCGTGGGCGCGGGCGGGCTGGGGCAGCTGCTGTACTTCGAGCTGTCGCTGTTCCACTACGCCCAGGCCAGCACCGTCATCATCGCCATGCTGGCGCTGTCCGTGGCCGTGGACTGGGCCAGCGCGGCGCTGCGCAGGCGCATGGGTTAGGTGGTGGAGGCCGCGGCGCCCTCGCCTTCCACCTCGACCAGGTAGTCGATCAGCGCCCGCAGCTTCAGCGGCACATGGCGCGTGGGCGCATAGACCGCATGCACCACGCGCGGCGCGTACTTGCCGCACAGCGCCCAGCCCGGCAGCACGGGCGCCAGCTGCCCGGCCTGCAGCGCCGCCTGCGCCGCAAAGTCGGCCACCACGCCTATGCCCGGCCCCTGCTGCAGCGCGTGGATGATGCCCAGGCTGCTGGCAATGGTGATGGGCGTATTCACCAGCAGCCGCGTGGCGGGCGCGGCCGCAGGGTGGAGCGGGCGCAATTCCACCTCGTTCTGGAACTGCCCGTAGCCCAGGCTGATGAAGGGATGCGCCAGCAGTTGCCCGGGCTCCGTGATCTGCGCATACCGCGCCAGATAGCCGGGCGTGGCCACCAGCACATAGCGGATGGTCTTGAGCGGCCGCGCCACCAGCCCCGGCGCGATCTGGCCCGGCACGCTGATGCGCAGGCCCAGGTCCAGCCCCTCGGCCACCAGGTCCACCATGCGGTCCGTCATGTCCACCTGCACCTGAACCTCGGGCCAGCGCGCGCAAAAGCCCGGCAGCAGTAGTGACAGCCAGAGATCGCCCAGCACGGCCGGGGCGCTGATCTTCAGCAGCCCGCGCGGCTGCTGGCGCAGCTGGCCGGCCAGCGCCTGCACGGCCTGTGCATCCGCCACCAGCCGCAGGCAGGCCTGGTGGATCTCGGCCCCCGCCTCGGTCAGCGACAGCGAGCGCGTGGTGCGCTGCATGAGCCGCAGCCCGAAGTGCGCCTCCAGCCGCCCCACGCTGCGGCTCACGGCCGAGGTCGTCAGCCCCAATTGCCGGGCCGCGCCCGCAAAGCTCTGGTGCTCCACCACGCGGGCGAAGACCAGCATTTCATCCAGGGGCATGGCGGTATCGGGCAAGGCGCTATTCCGGTATTTGTTGCATGGCAGGCAATATTAATTTGAATGACTGGTGGATTGTTGATTGATTGCAAGGTCCGCAAGATACGCCCATGCGCTCCATACCGAAGCGCGCCCAGGAATCGACACCATGTCCCACAGCCCCGGCCTCACCTCTGCAACCTCACCCACACGGTCCCGAACCAGCCAGGGCGGCACCTGGCGCATGCTGCTGGCCATGGCGCTTTCGGGCACCATCGGCCTGCTCGTCGTGGAAAGCGCGCTGCCGCCGCTGCTGGTCGTATTCGCCCGCTGCGTGCTGGGCGCACTGGGCCTGGGCCTGTGGCTGGCCTGGCGGCGTGAATGGGTCAGACCCCAAGGCCGGGAATGGCTGTGGCTGGCCGGGGGCGGCATCGCCCTGGTATTGAACTGGGTCGCCCTCTTCAGCGCCTACCACTACAGCTCCATCGCCGTGGCCACCGTGGTCTATCACGTGCAGCCCTTCATGCTGCTGGCTCTTTCGGCGCTGCAGGGCGAGCCCGTCGAACGCCGCAAGCTGCCCTGGCTGCTGCTGGCCCTGCTGGGTGTGGCGCTGAGCAGCGGCCTGGTCGGGCTGGACGGCATGGATGCATCGCATGCTGGAACAGGCGCGTGGGTCGGCGTGGCCCTGGCCCTGCTGGCCGCCGCACTCTACGCAGGCACCACGGTGGCCACGCGCCGCCTGGGCCACATGCCCTCGGCCCAGATCGCCATGCTGCAGATGCTGGCGGGCGGACTGGTGCTGAGCCTGTGGGCCCTGCCACTGCTCACCCATATCGCAGCAGCCAGCCCTCAATTGCTGTCAGCGCGGGCCGCCTCCATGGTGCTGACCCTGGGGCTGGTCCATACGGCCTTCATGTACACGGTGATGTATGCCGCATTCCAGCGGCTGCCGGCGCCCGCAATTGCGGCACTGTCCTTCGTCTACCCCGCCATGGCCTTGCTGGTGGACCTGGCCTGGTTTGGCGCTGTTCCGTCAGCCGCACAGTGGGTCGGGATGGGCTGCATTGTGGTGGCGGTGCTGGGGCATCGGCTCACGGGCCAATCCTGACGGTCCAGCGCAAACAAGCCGAACGTAATCTGGTGCGAACGCCCAGGTTTTCCGGAGCACGATCAGAATCGTTTTCGGCCTGATCGGAAAAACATGATCGACATCAAAACCCCAAAACCATCATCCTCGTCACGAGAAATCCACTACCCCAATAGCGGATTCTCAAAATAGACGAGAGAGTTCAAATTTACCGTGCGAAATAGCATGCACCTGCGAAATTCGTGCAATAGAGTAACTGCAGGATCAGAGACAAAGGTCTTTACCCCAAGATCCTGAAGTTACCACGGATTTTAAGGAAACCAGATCAACCGGAAACTGTCAATCATCAATTTTTCTTGATGATGTAGCTGGGGCTGGTAACAATGTTCGCATAAGGATCAATCCTCATGCAATTGGAGGATGAGGGGTTTGTGCTCAGAGTCGTCCATCCGGCAGGACCTGGCTCACAGGCCTCAAGCTGGTAACCCGAGGGCGCATTGCTGATGAAGGCATGCGTCGTGTTCAGAGCCCACGTGATACCGCCTACACTACTGTGCAGTGTGCACTTTCCGCCAACAGCTTTCTTGACCCAATGCCCCGGCGCAGGATTGGCTCCATTACACTCAGTTCTTGTCTGCAACGTATATCCGCCATCCAGCCACATATAGGCATGGTTTTGCAGCAACAACGGTGGCTGTCCATTTTCGTTGATGAAGTAGGCTACGATTTTATGCCTTTTCCCATCACGTTCGGCATATGGCACATCCAGAGTTCCACTGAAACCGTGCACACCGGAGTCTCCGCATATATTTCCTACCGCCTGCTCGCGTGGGATATTTGCATGCAAAGCACCTAGGAATTTATTATCTGCACTACCGCTCCAGAAGTGAACCCATCCGGAAACGCCAGGCGTTGCCGGATTACACGCCCATCCTTCTATGTGAGCGCCATCGGTATAGGTATTGGACGTGGAACCGATCCACCCTTCCGCCAATGCATTCGACGACAAGAAAGAAGCAAAAACTACCGCACAACCAACATATGCAATCTTCATTACGGAAATCTCCTCAAGTACAATAATTTTAAAACCACACCGACTTAATTTTATTTTTTCAACTCCTTTCATTTCATGCGCTCAGTATATTTTCCCATATACCATTCCCACTGAGTTTCAAAAATTAGTTGGCACACTCACTTAAGACACCTAACAAGCATCATTGCTCTGTCGTATTTTTCTCAACTGCGTCGAGGCGACAAGCCTAACTCGGTATGAAGATTTTTGCAAACCCCCATTTTTTCCCTGGACAAACAGTTAGCAAACCAATAATTATCCAACATGCAAAATAAGCACTCACTCACCACAATACAATCTATAGCCTTGACTGTGGGTGCCACAAGCACGAATGCAATGCAAGCCCCATTCACTCATCGTTTCCTTACCAAAGGCGAAGTGGGGGTATCGATGGCGAATGGCACGACCATGCATCTCACGTCCCTCATGGAGATGGTCATGTTGAGGTCATGTTGACGAAAGAGATTCTCTATGAATACGATCGGTGCGATCGACGAAGAGATACAACATCTCACTTTCAGGCCAGCCAATGACATGGGCATCTGCCGCAAATATGGTGGTGCACTGCCTCAGTTCGCCGGGCACAACAATAGGACAACTGATTTCCCGGGGCGACGAGGTTATGGCAAGCGCCTTGTACCGTATGCACATTTCACCATACCCTCCCACGTGCATCTCTTCATCTTGCTCTCCCGCTGAATGTGGCTCTACGCACGATCTCTACGCAGAGGGGCGGCACGGATACTTCGCGTGCCGGATCCGGTGCGTGCCCGATCCAGCCTGCCGCACTTTCCTTTATCTATCCGGCCATGATATTGCTGGTAGACCTGACCCGCTTCACCGTCGGGCCATGGGCCACGCAATGGGCCGGCATGGCCAGCACCATGGCAGCAGTGCTGGCGGCCGGCTGGTGGAAATAACTGAAAGCCGACACCCCAAGACTGCGTTGCGGGAACACCAGAACAATCTGAGCCAGCCATAGAAACCGTTGAAATCTCTGAACCTTCTTGGTGACCACCGGCTTCCAGGCAAAGCCAATACTTATAAAGGCCCGTCCATGTTCTGCCTGAAGCGAAATCTCCCCGTCTGAGGCCGCGTGCTGCGCGGCGCCGCCGCCCTTGCCCTCTTGCTCGCCGCCATGATGCTGGACAAGCTGCCCCTTCTGCCCAGGATCGCTGCTTTAATGGCTCCCAATGGCTGCTGTCCGGACGTTCTGCGCGCTGGCTGATGGGTCTTCTTCAAACCTGTTAGCAAGACGACTGCAAAAGCTCAGGCCCGGACGCAACTTCCCGGCCTTGCCATTGGTCTGCCGCCGGTGCCTCCCATTGCGGCGCTTTTATGGGTCACCGCGCAGGCGGTGCACTTCGCTGCCACTGGGCGTGACGGAATGCAGGACATTTCTGCGATTCATCAATCCTTCATGAACCCAAGTCAATTGTTTCAACATATTTCAATCAGCAGAGTCTGTCGTACATTTCGAATTATTTCTATCTAATAAACCTGTATGCTGTGCCGGTTTTCCAGCCACCCGCAACCAGTCGGAATAAAGAGGGAGAAATGAGTTGGCCACTATCGAAAAAGGATTGATGGTAGACAAAAGCGTCGAAGTCAAGACCTATCCGTCAATAGAGCACGGCGCCTTGCTGTCCGTCACATCCATCGTGCTACACCGCACTGACTCGTCCACGGCCGCCAGCGTGCTCAATGCCTACAAGAGCGGCCAGAAGACGGGGGCGCACTTTCTGATCGAGAAGGACGGGAAGATCTACCAAACCGCCAGTCTGGAAAAGATCTGCTGGCATGTGGGAATTCTTCAGCCGCGCTGCGTCAACGAGAGCACCTGCGATCCCACGGAACTCAAGAACATCAATGCCCTGCTGCACCAAAAGGGCCTGAGCTTCAGCAAGCGGGCCAAGAATGTGTCATCGCACGAGAACACAAAGGCCTATCCGTTGCGTTATCCGGCCAACAGCGACTCCGTGGGCATCGAGGTGGTGGGCCGTTTCCTGCCATCGACCAAGGATTACGAGGCGCCCACCCAATCGCAGCTGTTCCAGACCAAATGGCTGACCCAGCAATTGGTGGACCACTACAAGCTCAAGCTTCTGTCCGATGTCTACTCCCACGGCGCCATTGCCCGCAAGGAAGCGACCGAAGGCGCCCAATTGCTGCGCTACATCTTCACGGGAGCCTGAGCCATGCCATCCAGCCAGCTTTTCAACAATCCCTCTCGCAGCCTGCGCATTACCGCCTGGGCTGCCGTGATGCTGTGCCTGCATGCGCCGCTGCAGGCCTCATCTACTTCCACATCCACGCCCAAACACGCGGCCAAGGCGGCGCCCATTTCCGTCATCGGCCCGGTCAACCGGTCCGTAGGCACGGGCGAGACCATGGGATGCGAGAAAGTCAGCCTGGACGCCGCCGACGTGGCCCGCTATTTCGCGACGGCAAAGCAAGTTTCGGCTGGCAGCTTCCATGAGGAAGCCATCATCCTGCCCTGCAGTTTCAGCGGACGGCTGCTGCGCTCGGGCAAAGTCTATGAATGGAACATCAACGCAGCCGGTGCCGGCTACCTGCGCAGTGAAGATGGTGAACAGGACCTGCGCTACCTGTGCCGCAAGGCCTGCGAGAAGGCATTGCCGCAGTTGACGGGGCTTTGACCTGTTGTTCAGACATTGTCTACAAAGGCGTCTTATCACTCCGATTGAGTGGCGCCCCATCCTCCTGTCAAACACAGCGGATACGATGGCGCCTTCCGCAATATTCCCAACAGACCATGGACCGACTGATTTCCCAAGGAATGCATTCCTTCAGCCAGGGCGACCACGCGCGCATGCATGCGCTATGGTCCGGCACCACGGTTTTCAGCCATCTGGACAACGAAGCGATTGCCAGCCTCTTGACCAGCATTCAGGCCACTGCCGAATCAGGCCAGGGTAGCGAATGGTCATGGCTGATGCTGTGCCTGGTGTATCTCGATTCCAGTGACCAATTCACCGAGGACCGCAGTGCGGCATTGCGCCAAGTCGGCGAATGGGCGCAGCGCGCACTGGCAATGTCACCAGGCAATGCCTATGGACACCGCTATTTGGGCAGTGCCCACTATTGGCTGGACGAACCCGAGCCCGCGCTGGCGGCCTACCGCAAGTCTCATGCCTTGCAGCCCCAGGTGGACTTGCAAGCCCGCATTTTCGAGATGGAGCATGCCGTGCCCTGGCGCAGCATCTTTTCCTATCCCGAGTTGGCTGATAGCCCGGCGGCACCCGACTACTACACGGCCGGCGTGACCGTGGGCAAGTGGAAGCGCCCCGACACGGATGCAGCGGCCCTGCAGGAAATCGAGCGCCTGCAGACCACACTCTACGAACGCTGTCTGGAGCGCTTCGCCAGCGCCGGCACGCCGGCAAACGGCCAGGAGGCCGCGCCCACCGCGCTGGACATCCACACCTATGCCATGTGCTGCAACAACCTGGGCGTGCTGTACAACGCGCAGGAACAGTACGAGCAGGCGGCCGCCGTCCTCGAAGCCGGGCTGCAGCAGACCTGTTTCCAGGCCCTGCTGGAAAACCTGCGCCATGCCTATCGGCAACTGGGGAACCGCAAGCAAGCCACCGACCTGTCACTGCTGCTGATGGAGGACTACGCGCTTGATACCGGCCTGTATCTGGACTGCGCGCAGACCGCATGCGCCTATCTCAACGAGACCAGCCACCACCAGGACGTCCTCGACATCGTGGCCGAAGCCGAGCGCCGCTATGCGCAGCTTTCGCCGCAGCAACAGCAAGCGCAATGGGAAGTTCGCAGCATGAGCTTCGTTCATGCGCACAAGGTCACCGCCCTCAGGGCCCTGGGCCAGCTCAAGGCCTCGCACCTTCAGCCTGAACTGGTCGAGATCGCCCTGCGCCACGATCCGGGCGATGCCCAATTGCTCGGCATACGCGCCCACATGCAGGGAGCCCGGCAGCAGGTGGGTGGAAAAGGCCGATTCTGGTCGCGCCTGTTCGGCTGAACAACGCCGGGCGACCGGGCCACCAAGAAATGTAGGGCACCCAAGATGCTGGCAACCCTCAGAAAACCCCCAGCGCCAGCCCGGCCCCCATCGCCTCCCCCAACGCCCGGCACTGCTCCAGCTCAGCTGCGGCAATCCGCTTGGGTGCCAGGATGGCTTCGGTGGTCTGGGCGTGGGTGCAGATGATCAGGGGCTCGGCCACGGGCTTGAGGCGCCAGCCGGTGGCGATGCGGGCGATCTGGCGGGCGGCGTTCTGGCCGTCGCTGCCCGCGCAGATGAGGCTGGCATAGGGCCGGCCATTGAGGTGATCCAGCGCCGCGTAGTAGCTGCGGTCGAAGAAGTCCTTGAGCTGCCCGCTGATGGCGGCCAGGTTTTCCGGGGTGGCGAAGAGGTAGCCGTCGGCGGACAGCACATCGTCGGGGCCGGCCTCGGAGGCGTGCAGCAGGCGCACCTGCACGCCCTGGCCTTCGGCCGCTGCGCCGTCGCGCGCGGCCTCGGCCATCTGGCGGGTGCCGCCGGTCATGGAGTGGTAGACGATCAGCAGGGTCTTGCTTGCGTTCATGCCGCGAGCATAGACCGATGGTGGGAGAACCGGGCAGCTCCCGCCACGGAGCGGGTCAGGTAACCCCCCTGCCGGCCCCATCCGTCAGCGATGCCACGGAAGGCCTGATCCATTGCGGATCATCGAGCTGCCTTTGAATGCAGTCGCGCAACCATTGATGCGCGGGATCCGCCTGATGGCGCGGATGCCAGGCCATGCGCATGGGCTGCACCTGCACGTCGATGGGCAGGGCAAACACCACCAGCCCCAGCGATGCGGCCATGCCATGCGCCGTGCGTGTCGGCACGCAGGCCACCAGGTCGGTGCGGGAGGCCGCAATCAGGGCCGAGAACGAACTGGGCACCAGCAGCGCCAGTTGCCGCTGCAGGCCCAGCGCCTCCAGGGCAGCGTCCACGGGCGAGCTTTCGCCCGGGCGCTGGGTGATGCCGACGTGGCGCGCGGCGGCGAACTGCTCGGCGCTCAGCCGTTGCGACTTTCTGGCGGACTTCAACAGGGGATGGCCGGCGCGCACGACGCCCACCAGGATCTGCTCCGATATCACCAGGCTCTCGGTTTCCGGGTCCATGCTGCGAAAGCTGCCCACATCCAGGTCGATGCGGCCTTCGCGCAGGGCCCCCGGGTCGGCATGGGTTTCGGGCAGGAACTGCAGGCTGGCCAGCGGCATTTCCGCCTCCAGCGCACGCGAGAGGCTGGCACCGAAGACGACGGCAATGCCTTCGGGCGCCCGCACCACGAAGCGGCGGCCCAGGCCAGCAAGAAGCACCCCGTGCCC